>NZ_JAAGOG010000028.1:0-58172 GCF_010747425.1 Nostoc sp. UIC 10630 | reverse complement strand
GTTGGGGTTGGCGTTGGTGTTGGTGTTGGTGTTGGTGTTGGTGTTGGTGTTGGGGTTGGTGTCGGCGTGGGAACCGAACTATCTGCAAACTCTATACTTCCCGCGACTTTAGACGCATCTATTTTATTTCCTATAGAAACCAGCTTGTTGGAACTGGCATTTTGCAAATCAAATTTACCGTTATTGCGTAAAGTATTACCTCCTAAGTTATTAGTACTGCCGATATCCGGTAGGGCAGTTCCAATTACTGTGATACCATCATCAGTGTTATTTTCACTGACATTGTTACGTAATAGAGGACGGGCACTACCAGAGATGACAATCCCAGAACGGTTTTCGTAAATTTTGTTATCTCGAAGGATGGGTGATGCAGTATCACTAATTGCGATGCCAAAACCTGTTTTGAAGCAGGTATTACCTTGAATTTGACCTTTGGAATTTTTAGCGATCGCAATTCCATTGGCTGCATTCTCACTGAACAAATTACCTAAAATAATTGGGTTTGCCTCACCTGTAGCAAATACTCCCTCCCGCTTACAGTTGGTGAAAGTGTTATTAGCAACAGTAGGAGCAGTTGATTCAATCCAGACACCACTACCACGGCTAGCCAGATTTGTTACAGTTACCCCTCTGAGTTCGGCTTTATCTAGCAACACAAATGTGACATTCTGAGCAGCGAAAGTACGGCTCAAGTAGGTACCACTACCTTCAATCAAAATGCCCTTGCCAGTGTTTGTTTCATTACCCAGCACTGTCACACCAGATGGAACCGTTAGCGGAAAGACTTCACCGCTAGAAGCATTGTAATTACCATCTGCCAGTTGAATCTTGGTATCAATAGTAGCTACCTTAAGGGCTTGGGTAATAGTTTTGAAAGGGGCTTGTTGACTACCAGCGTTGGTATCGCTTCCTGATGCTGGATTTACGTAAAAAGTTTGAGCCATATTTATACTTTGATAAAATACATAGCTATCCTAGCGCTAACCATGAAAGTGGGTAGCGTTTGATGCGTTAAGTAACTTAAAGTACTTCTCACTGCAAAGTGAAAAACTTATGCAAAAGCATTTGTATAAATTTTTATTCTCGCAAAAGCTATTAAAGAAGGATAATTTGCAATACCTCTTTTAGGGAACGAGAATTTATTACACGCTCAATCCAGCACTCAAGATTGGGCGGGAATAAGCTTATCGATTCTTATAGAAACGCATTTACCATCAAACCTTCTTTGCACATATCTATTGCATTGATATAAACCTACTAATACTTCCCTTTTTCTGTATTCACATAAGTTGTATTTTGTCAAAACAAATTAGATTAGTAGATGAGTTTATCACTTCCCAAATAGTTATTCAACGTCTGACAGAAGTTATTGATGCTACCCCAGAAGATGAAAATGATTTTCAAAAGCAGTGGGTAGAAATTCCTGCTAATGCAGATATTACCTGCACAGAAATTAATTTTCACCACACAGGTAGAGTTGATTTACTGCAAGATTTTTCTGTAACTATTCCTGGGGGACAAGCAATTGCTCTAATTGGTAAATCTGGCTGTGGCAAAAGTACCATAGCAAAATTGATTCCTGGTTTATATACAATTCAATCAGGCAATATTCGGTATGGTTTTTATAACCAGCAAGATATATCTTTGGAATGTTTGCGGCAACAGGTGGTTTTAATACCACAAGAAGCCCATTTTTGGAGTCGGTCTATTCTGGATAATTTCCAATTTAGTTATCCTCACCTTAGTTTTAGAGACATTATTATCGCCTGTCAGATAACTGGTGCAGACGAATTTATCAGCGAACTACCTGATAAATATCAAACTGTCTTAGGAGAATTTGGGGCTAATCTTTCTGGTGGACAAAAGCAAAGATTAGCTATAGCTAGAGCTATAGTTACTAACCCACCTATTTTAATTTTAGATGAGTCTACCAGCGCCCTCGATCCAGTGAGTGAAGCAGAAATACTAGATAGGCTTTTAGAGTATCGCCAGGGTAAAACTACCATTTTGATTAGTCATCGTCCTAGAGTTATCCAGCGTGCAAATTGGATTATTTTTCTAGAACAAGGACGGTTAAAAATTCAAGGAACAGTAGAAGATTTGCGACAATTTGATGGAGAGCATTTAGACTTTTTGGATGATGTAACTTTGAGTCTTTCAGACGCGATAAATCGCGTCTCTAAATGATGATTTTGGGCTGAAATAAACTGTGTTGGCTAATATTTTCACCTATTTTTCAATTTTGAAGTGTCTAACTATGGTTAACGTTCACAACACAGACTTTTTACAACCAATTCAAACAGATGAATTTCTCCCACCGATTAGTCGTTGGATTACCTTTGGTGGACTCTTTGTCCTGTGCGTTTTGGGACTAGCGATTCCCGTCGCCACAGTTGCCAAATATAAGGTGACAGTGAAAGGGCAGGCAGTTGTCCGTCCATCTGGGGAATTGCGAATTGTGCAGGCGGCAACTGAAGGCCAAGTTATGCAGATTTATGTCAAAGAAAATCAAGTTGTCAAAGCCGGAGATGCGATCGCCATTATTGACGACTCTCGCTTACAAACGAAAAAAAGCCAACTGCATACTAATATTGAGCAAGCGAAGTTGCAGCTAGTGCAAATCAAGGCTCAAATTCAAACGTTTAACAGTCAAATTCGCGCCGAAACTGCTAAATTTAACCGGATTATGACTGCTAGCGAGGCGACATTAAGCGATCGCCAGCGCCAATATCAGGATAAAAAAATTACCACTGTGGCTGAATTCCAAGAAGCTCAAGCTAATCTCCATTCTACTAGGGCAGCTTTGAATGCAGCGAAGTTAAAGCAAAAGCGATATGAGAGTGTAGCGGAAGCATTGTCTAGGGATAAATTAGAGGAAGCACAGTTAGCTACAAAACAGCAAGAACAAGCAGTATCTGCTGCGATCGCTAAAAAGCAACGTGCAGAAGCAGCCTTAAATCCCAGTCATGCAGAAATAGAAATTGCTACTGAGCAGATAGCTCAACAAAAAGCCGCAGGTGAAAGTAACAAAGCCGCTTTAGACAAAGAACTGCAAGGAATGATCAAGCAACGAATTGAAGTAGAGAAACAGTTAGAGCGTGATACTAGGGAACTCAAGCAAGTGGAAATTGAACTTAATCACACCACTATCACTGCTACTGCTGATGGTATCATTTCTCAGATAAACTTGCGTAACCACGGTCAAACTGTGCGTCCTGGCGAAGAAGTCTTGCAGATTGTCCCCAGTCATGCAAAGCAGATTGTCAAGGCAGTAGTGGCATCTAAAGATAAAAGTAAGCTCAAAATTGGTCAACAAGTTCAAATGCGCGTTAGTGCTTGTCCCTACCCAGATTATGGCACTCTCAAGGGTAAGGTGGAGGCGATTTCTCCAGATGCTATGACTCCCTCAACAAATAGCACAAATGGATCTCCTGCTCATACCAATACCACTCCCAAAGCGGCTGTCCCAGGTGCTTTTTATCAGGTGACTATTGAGCCGGAAAGTCTGGTTTTAGGTAAAGGCAAAAATCTGTGTCACATTGAATTGGGAATGGAAGGTAGAGTGGATATTATTTCTCGTGAAGAAACGGTACTGCAATTTTTCTTGAGAAAAGCTAGGTTAATTACAGATGTGTAATGCTAAACGAAATAATTACAATTTCAGGACTTGAAGTTTTTTATAAATTATTTCTCGTTAAATCTTTTGTTTTTCTCAGCGTTCTCTGCGCCTCTGCGGTTAAAAATTAATTATTTTAACCGCAGAGGCACTGAGAACACAGAGAGAAGAGCGTTAAAATAATTCGTAATTCATAATCGAATTTTCACTACGAATTACAAATTACGAATTAGTAATTAGTTAATAGGGCCACTTCCAATCACGAATTTCCGGCACATCGTCGCCGTACTTCTCAATGTAGTGCTTGTGTTCGATCAGCTTATCTTGCATCTGCTGTTTCACATAAGCTGCGCTAGATCCTAGTTTGGGTACGCGATCGATTACATCAATTACTAAATGGAAGCGATCTAGATCGTTGAGAACAACCATATCAAAGGGAGTGGTGGTAGTTCCCTCTTCCTTGTAGCCACGCACATGGATGTTTTTATGATTAGTGTGGCGATAGGTTAGGCGATGAATCAGCCAGGGATAGCCATGAAAGGCAAAGATAACGGGTTTGTCGGTGGTGAAAAGTGTGTCAAAATCTTTTTCACTCAAACCGTGGGGATGTTCGGTTTTTGGCTGGAGTGTCATCAAATCGACTACGTTCACTACCCGCACTTTTAAATCTGCGAAGTGCTGACGCAGGATATCTACAGCCGCCAAGGTTTCTAAGGTAGGAATATCCCCAGCACAAGCTAGCACTACATCTGGGTCGCCGCCTTCGTCGTTGCTTGCCCATTCCCAAATGCCGATGCCTTTGGTGCAATGCTTGATAGCGGCATCTATATTGAGATATTGCAATGCTGGCTGTTTTCCAGCAATGATGACGTTAACATAGTTGCGGCTTTTTAGACAATGGTCAGTTACCGACAGCAGAGTGTTGGCATCAGGGGGCAAATAGACGCGAACAATCTCGGCTTTTTTGTTAAGTACATGGTCGATAAAACCAGGGTCTTGGTGAGAAAATCCGTTATGGTCTTGTCGCCAAACGTGAGAGGTGAGTAAGTAATTGAGGGAAGCGATCGGTCTACGCCAGGGAATATGTCTGGTGGTTTTCAACCATTTGGCGTGTTGGTTGAACATAGAATCAATGATGTGGATGAATGCCTCGTAACAAGTGAAGAACCCGTGACGACCTGTGAGGAGGTAGCCTTCTAACCATCCTTGGCAAGAAGTTTCGCTGAGAATTTCCATCACCCGACCATCGGGGGAAAGGTGGTCATCTTCAGGGTAAATCTCGGCTTCCCAAACCCGGTTTGTAACTTCTAACACAGGGTCTAGGCGATTCGATGCTAATTCGTCGGGGGCGAAGATGCGGAAATTGCTACTTTCTTGGTTAAGTCGCATGATATCCCGCAGGAATTTGCCAGTCACTTTGGTAGCTTCTGCGATCGCTTGCCCTGGTTTGAGAACATCTACGGCATACTTTTGAAAGTCGGGCATTTTCAGGTCGCGCAGCAAAAGACCGCCGTTAGCGTGGGGATTGTCACCCATGCGTCGATGACCTTTGGGAGGCAGTTCTGCTAGTTCTGGAATCAGTGCGCCGTTAGCGTCGAAGAGTTCTTCTGGGTTGTAACTCTTCATCCAATCTTCTAGGAGTTTCAGATGTTCTGGCTGTTTAGCGATATTCCCAAAGGGAACTTGGTGCGATCGCCAAAAATCTTCGGTTTTTTTACCATCCACTTCCTTGGGCCCTGTCCAACCTTTGGGGGTTCGCATCACAATCATCGGCCACTGGGGACGTTCAGTGAAACCATGTACGCGGGCTTCCCTTTGGATACTTTGAATTTCGGCGATCACTGTTTCTAGAGTCGCCGCCATCTGCTGGTGAACATCTGCGGGATCTTCACCTTCTACAAAGTATGGTTTGTAGCCGTAGCCTACAAATAAACTCTCCAACTCATCATGGCTAATCCGTGCCAATGTCGTTGGGTTAGCAATTTTATACCCATTCAGGTGCAGAATCGGCAGTACAGCACCATCACGTACCGGGTTAAGAAACTTGTTGGAATGCCAGCTAGTTGCTAAAGCACCTGTTTCAGCTTCACCGTCACCGACAACAGCAGCAACAATTAAGTCAGGGTTATCAAAGGCAGCACCATAAGCGTGGACGAGGGCATAACCTAGTTCCCCGCCTTCGTGGATAGAACCAGGGGTTTCCGGTGCAACGTGGCTGGGAATACCACCAGGGAAAGAAAATTGTTTGAAGAGTTTCTGGATTCCTTCAGCATCTTGGGAGATGTTGTGGTAATACTCGGTGTAAGTGCCTTCTAGGTAGGTATTGGCTACCAGTCCAGGGCCTCCATGACCAGGGCCAGCAATATAAATCGTGTTGAGGTCATATTTTTTAATGACCCGATTCAGATGAACATAGATAAAGTTCAGCCCTGGCGTTGTTCCCCAATGCCCTAAGAGTCTGGGTTTGACGTGTTCCAGCTTTAGGGGTTCTCTTAGTAGCGGATTGTCGAGTAGATATATTTGCCCAACGGAAAGATAGTTAGCTGCACGCCAGTAGGCGTTTATCTTTCGTAATTCTTCATCTGTTAAAGGCTTTGTTTGTGGAGTCGTTGCTAATGTCATTATCGACACTCCATTCCAAAAGGTTTTTGATGAGTTCATCAGTAAGCAATTATACTTGTTTTCAATATGATTGCCATCTATCCATGATGAATTTTTCCAGCCTTTGTTATCAGATTCCTTCGCTTTAGGTACAGAATGGAGAAGCGATGAATTATGAGTTATGAATTATGAAATATTCTCCGCTTGAAAAATCTGTTGAGCAGTTAATTAATGACCTAATTATTTATTTCTAATAACCCAGGCGGTGGCGTAATTTCAATCCGATTAGATTTCAAATCTACGACTGGTGCGATCGCTTCCACAAATGGAATCAAAACCGTCGTTTGCTTTTTGTCACTTGTACTGAGCGAAGCCGTTGGCGTAGCCTCTCGTAGAGAAGTATTTGTCATTTGTCCTTTGTCAGTGGTAAAAGATGGGTGTAATTTTACTTCTAACAAATCATTGCCGGCGGCGATGATGTCTACCACCGTACCAACGAGTTCGCCAGATTCTTGCATAAATACTTCCAAGCCAATCAAATCTAGGACATGATATTCATCTTCGGCTAATTGGGGGCGATCGCTCACTGGCACCATTAGTTTACAACCACGCAACGCCTCCGCCTGATCGCAAGTTTTCACACCAGCTAATTTGATCACATACAAGTTTTTGTTACTGATATAACGTCCTGTTAATAATTCGATTGGTTGTGGTTCTGTGCCATCTAAACGCAACAACCAACGTTTTCCCGGCACTTCAAATCTTTCGGGAAAGTCAGATACAGGATAAACCTTTAATTCTCCAGACAATCCTTGAGGGGAAACAATCTTACCAATTTCTAACCAATTATCGAGATTAGGGACTAGGGATTGGGTATTGGGAACTACGGGTTGGGGATTAGGGGCTGGAGATTGAACATTTTGAATTTTTGAATTTCCTCCTACTCTCTTGCCCCTCTGCCTCTGTGCCCCTCTGCCCCTCTGCCCCTCTGCACCTCTGCCTCTGATCTCTTTATTAGCTTCTTCTTTATTAGCTTCTTCGTGTTTCATTTCCATTTTTCCTACTAGTACAACACGGCGGAAATAAACCACCCCTTCTAAATCAATGAAATGCTTACACTGTATTCATTTTTAGTTTTTAATTTTTAATTTTTAATTCCGCCTTGCAGTACTAGGCAGTCACCGCCGCACCTTTATAAGCTTCTTCAGCCACTTTTGCTAAACGTTGCATAGCAGTGGCTATCTCTTCATCCGTACCCGTGAGGCTGATGCGGAAACATTGATGCTTGTGCGCCCACTCTTCATCTAAACCGGGGAAGAAGCTACTTCCTGGGACAATAATCACACCTACTTGCTTAACTAGCTGGTAAAATTCCCAGTCTCTCATGGGTAAATCTTGTAACCACAACCAAGCAAAAATTGCCCCTTCACCGCGATGAAGGAACCAAGGTAAATCCTTAGGCATCGCTTGTTCTAAGCTGGTTTCTAAAACGGTAAACTTATTTTGGTAAAAAGGACGGATGACAGTGTGAGAAATTTCTACTAAAGCACCAGAATTGATTGCATAAGCTGCGATCGCTTGGCCGTAACGTGAAGAATGGAGACCAATATTTGCCTGGAAACACTCCAGTACCTCAATCCACTTTTCATCCCCAATGGCAATACCAACCCTTTCTCCTGGTAATCCGGCTTTCGATAAACTCATGCAGTGGAGGATGTTATCACCAAACACTGGTGTCATTTCGGTAAAGTTCAATGCTGGGAAGGGAGGCGCATAAGCCGAGTCAATTAACACGGGCAGATTGTAAGGTGCAGCTAGGGCAGCAATCTTTTTCACCTCATCCTCAGTGAGGACATTACCAGTGGGATTACAAGGGCGAGAGAAGAGGATACAACCCGTATTTTCTGAAATCGACAGTTGGCTGAAGTCGGGGCGATATTTAAATCGGTGGGCGGCTTCATCAATATCGAGAGTTGGTTTGTAGGCAGTTAAAGCTTTTGGAACTAAGGAGAGGCCGCCGTAACCTGTGTAGTCAGGGCTGAGGGGCAAAACGATTTGTTTTAACTCGCCGCTAGGGGTATAGCCACCGAAGCTATTCACAGCGTAGAAGTAGAGGGTTTGACTACCGGGGGTGATGAGAATATTGCGATCGCTTAAGTTTAACCCGTAGCGTTTGTTAAAGTCGTTTGCGATCGCTTGAATTAATGGTGCATAGCCCTGACTTGAACCGTAACGACAAACTACCTCACCATATTCTGGACTAGCCAAAAGCTGTGCAGTACAATCCCGCCATAACTGCTCTACTTCTGGCAAAATCAACGGATTACCAGCACTCAAATTAATAAATTGCTGCCCTGCACCCCCTCTTAATGTCTCGATAATATCCTTCATGATTGCTCTTACGCCAGTCAGGTTGGACATTTGAGCGCCAATTTGAGTTAGGGCAGGGTTCATAAGCTGTGACAAAATAATGTATTAATCGAGAGGTGGACAAATTATTTGGGGGTTACTGCTGACATCTAGTTTACATCGTTGCCAAAACAGCTGTCGCCGCCTTAACCAATCTAGCGAGAGAATGATATTTTAACAAAGTCAGGACTTACACAAAAAATAGCCTAAACTTTTATTTCCCGATAGGGTAATTCATGTAGATGCATTCGCGAAGCGTCTCGTAGAGAAGCGGCTACACTACGAGTACTCCGTTGGAGAACTCGGCCTTACCGCGTGTAGTTTTGCGTAAGTCCTAAATGTGAAAGAATTCCCGTTTTGAACCACGGCGGATAACGTCAAATAACTATATATAGGAGGGGCTGAGGTTGCAAGTTAAAGCAGCAGTGGCTTACAGCGCAGGTAAGCCGTTAACGATTGAAACCGTTCAACTATCGGGGCCACAAGCTGGCGAAGTGTTAGTTGAGGTGAAAGCCAGTGGGATTTGCCATACCGACGCTTTTACCCTATCTGGTGACGATCCCGAAGGTTTATTTCCGGCTATTTTGGGGCATGAAGGCGCTGGTGTGGTGGTAGAAGTAGGCGCTGGTGTCACCAGTCTCAAACCAGGGGATCATGTGATTCCCCTCTACACTCCCGAATGCCGCCAGTGTGAATATTGTCTGAGTTTCAAAACTAATCTTTGTCAAGCCATTCGCTTAACTCAAGGACGCGGTGTCATGCCCGATGGCACCAGTCGCTTTAGTATCGACGGGCAGATGATTCATCATTACATGGGTACATCCACCTTTGCCAACTATACAGTGTTGCCAGAAATCGCTCTGGCAAAAATTCGGGAAGATGCCCCATTTGAAAAGGTTTGTTACATTGGCTGTGGTGTTACTACTGGTATTGGCGCAGTTATCAATACTGCCAAAGTGGAACCAGGAGCAAATGTAGTGGTTTTTGGCTTGGGTGGTATTGGCTTAAATGTCATCCAGGGAGCGCGGATGGTAGGGGCGAATATGATTGTCGGGGTGGATATTAATCCCAGCAAACGCGCTTTGGCAGAAAAGTTTGGCATGACGCACTTTGTCAATCCCCAGGAAGTAGAGGGTGATTTAGTTCCCTATCTGGTTGACTTAACAAAAGGCGGTGCTGATTACAGTTTTGAATGTATCGGTAATGTCAAAATTATGCGTCAAGCATTAGAATGCTGCCATAAAGGTTGGGGTGTCAGTGTAATTATTGGGGTTGCTGGTGCTGGACAAGAAATCAGCACTCGTCCTTTTCAATTAGTAACTGGGCGCGTTTGGAAAGGTTCAGCATTCGGAGGTGCGAGAGGACGTACAGATGTGCCGAAAATTGTTGATTGGTATATGCAAGGCAAAATAAATATTGATGATTTAATTACCCATGTGATGCCCATTGAACAAATTAATGATGCTTTTGAATTGATGCACAAAGGTGAATCAATTCGGAGTGTGGTGACTTTTTAGCTGTTAGATTCAAAGCTTTTTATTAAAATAAAATTAACAGTAGGAAAGTATATCTGTCAGTTGTGTCAACTTAAGCTAAAACACAAGATAAAATCTCGTGTTTTAGCCTAAATAAAATTTCAAAATTCCAAAATTAAATCTTATTTTTTCGCTAACAACTCTGAGATAAACCTCGTCTACCTTGAGAACCGTAGTTTTGTAGGTTAGGTGCAGCGATAGCGTAACCCAACATAAATTGCGATCGCACTTGACATTCAAGACAGTCGCTACATAAATATATCTTTTAAAAAACTCTAGGTTTCAACATAGATGAGGTTTAGATATAAATAAATTTAACCATATCATCGTAAATGGAGCAAACTCAAGCCAAGCGATATCTCTGATGGATTAAGCTAAAAAATTTTGGGGGATAAGGACAAACTTAAACAAGTATTTATTAACATTCTTCGTAATGCTTGCGAGGCAGTTGAACCAGGAGATATTATTAAGTGGAAAGTGGATTGTTCTCATATAAATAAAGTCTATATTAATGTCCACAATGGCGGCGAACCAATTCCATCAGAATTTCGAAGTAAGCTTTCTCAGCCATTCTTCTCCACAAAACCTTGTGGAACTGGGCTAGAGCTTGCTATTACCAAACGCATCGTCAATGCTCATAATGGGGAACTGTCAATTTGTTCTGATCTTTTAACAGGTACTATCGTAAGTATTCAATTACCTGTAGTTCCTTTTCAGAGCTTTTGATTGATATCAAGTACTTCTTCTGCAACGGTTATCCTATTTAGGATTGCGATACATAGCATTGCATCACTTAATGAGAAAAATCGATAAATGGAAAAATATCAACTCAGCGCAAAAAACTGGTCACAAGAAATTTATATTAAAGCCTTAAAGAAAGCAGCACACGCACATCAAGGTCAAAAAATGGCAGGTTCAGAAATACCTTACCTCATGCACTTAAATCTTGTGAGTATGGAAGTAATTGCAGCCCTAAGTGTAGAAACAGAACATGATGGAAATCTTGCTATTCAATGTGCTATTTTGCATGACACAATTGAAGATACTAATACAACGTTTGAGGAAATCAGAATTGAATTTGGTGAATCAGTAGCTAATGGTGTACTTGCACTGACTAAAAATGATAATTTAGCAAAAAATCTCCAAATGACAGATAGTTTACAAAGGATAAAAAAGCAACCAAAAGAAATATGGATGGTGAAATTAGCAGATAGAATCACTAACCTGCAAGCACCACCACATTATTGGACTCAAGACAAAATCATTCGATATCGAGAAGAAGGTATTCAGATTTATGAAGCTTTGCAGGATGCAAGTCCATTTCTTGCTTCCCGCTTGGCAAAGTTAATTGAAGATTACAAAGCATTTATCAATTAAATAGTCTTTTGTGAGTCAAATCACACTAGCAATCTAAGCACTGCAATAACATGATATTCATGCATAAATTCTTACATACAAAATGATGGAATTACTTGAACTCATGTTGGTGCTAGCTACAGTAGTTGGTGTTACAGACGGAAACGCAATTTTAGTTAAAAATAATGCCGGACAGACAATTCCAGTCAGGCTAGCGTGTATTAATGCACCAAAGGCGGTTGGACAGGTGTATACTTTAGCAGCGACACAAAGGTTAAAACAGCTACTACCACCTAAAACTCCTGTTGTGATTAGAAGCATAGAAAAACTCGAAAATGGTCGTACAGTTGGTGAAGTGTTTGTGGATAATCGGTCAGTAAATCTCCTTTTGGTAGAGTCAGGTAATGCTGTCGTTGACAGAGAATCTTTACAAAATTGCTACGAAAGCAAAACCCAATATTTAATTGCAGAAGCTAATGCTAAAAATAAGCATCTGGGATTGTGGCAGCAATCAAACATGCAATTGAAGTTTCATAGCAAGTAATATCAAATCTGGTTGTTTGCGAGCAACCTCAGATGTAATTGATATTAGATACCCGAATTTTAAATAAATCGGATATCTAGATAACACCAATTTTTACCAATCAGATAGCTATGATTGCTTTTTTAATATCATCAATCAATTCATCAATCCTTGATTGTGTAGTGTTCCAAGAACACATAAAACGTACTCCTCCCACACCGATAAATGTATAAAACTGCCAGTTGTTTGCTTTTAAGGTGTGAATGACTTGTTCAGGTAATTTCACAAATACGGCGTTGGCTTCTCTCGGAAACATCAAGTCAACGCCTTCTATATTTAACAGTTGATTTTCTAAATATTCAGCACATTGATTAGCATGCCTAGCATTTTTTAGCCAAGCACCAGTTTCTAATAAACCCAACCAGGGAGCAGAGATAAACCGCATTTTTGAAGCTAACTGACCTGCTTGCTTGCATCGATAATCAAAATCTTCTGCTAACTCTTTGTTGAAGAAAAGAATCGCTTCACCTAATGCCATTCCATTCTTAGTACCACAAAAGCATAATACATCTATTCCAGTTTTCCAAGTAATTTCAGCAGGGCTTTTATTCATAGCGGCAACTGCATTTGCAAAACGAGCGCCGTCCATGTGAATTTTTAAATTATACTTTTTCGCTACTTGTTTAATTTTTAGAAGTTCTTCAATAGAATATAAAGTTCCTAATTCAGTTGATTGGGTAATACTAATAACTTTAGGCTTTGGATAATGAATATCAGTGCGTCTAGTGACAATTGCTTCTATCGATTCTGATGTTAACTTGCCATTTTTCCCTTGAGCGAGTAAAAGTTTAGAACCATTAGATGCAAATTCAGGTGCGCCACATTCATCTGTTTCTATGTGAGATGTTTCATGGCAAATCACACTATGATATGACTGGCAAAGGGCAGCTAAAGATAAAGAATTTGCGGCTGTACCATTAAAGGTGAAAAATACTTCACAATCAATTTCAAAGAGTTCCCGAAAATAATCTGTTGCTTTTTGAGTCCATTCATCATTCCCATAAGCTGGAACACTACCCTGATTTGCTCTAATCATATATTCCAGTGCTTCTGGACAAATACCAGAAGAATTATCACTTGCAAACTGTTCTAAGTTGCTACTCATCATCTCTACTTTGATTTTTCTTAGTAATTATTATAATATTAGTAAATAATTTTTGTAGTTGACAACTACAAGATTTAGGAAAAATATTAATATCTCAAATTAGATAATAACTCTGCTAATGACAATAACTTCAGATGGCAATACTGCTCGGGTTTTGCATTTTTAACTCGGAATTGGGTTTGGGGAAAAGGTTAAAGGGTAAAGGTTAAAGGTTTTTATTTTCCCTTCCCGTTTTCCCCTTAACCGACAAGTATTGCTTCAGATAGTAATCAATTCAATATTTGTAGAGCAATCGTAAATTATTTTTAAATAACTATAAGCCTAGCTTTTAAAATAAGTTAGTAGTTCGCAAAATTTTATTTTCAAAAATAGTATTGCTATATCTTACATTAAACAGTTAATTATTTCTTGGCTTTTGTTTGAGTAGTTATAGCCTCTAATAGGATGAATATATTATTAAATGGATTTGCTAATGTCCACAGAAAACTGGAGTCTTAGTTTCCCTTTACTGAGACATTAAGTTACTACGGTGTATTTCTCAGCTTTGGGTTGAGGAGATTTTAGGACATTGAAAATGGCAAATAAGTAAATATTATGCTAAAAAAATAAAGTTCGCTAATTAGAACGCCAATCATATACTTATAATGTACTATACAATGCCCTGCCAGTAGCTTGCTTCCTTGTAAGGGTACAAATTGGGGAACCTGCCCAAGGCACCGGCTCACCAATGACTAATGACTAATAACTAATGACTGAACCATTGATTGAACTAAAAGGTGTTTCTAAGTCCTTTGGTAGCCATAAAGTTCTAGATAATGTAGACTTGACCATTTACCGGGGAGAAGCACTAGGGATTATTGGGCCATCAGGGACTGGTAAATCAACAATTCTACGGGTAATGGCGGGGTTACTTGCTCCTGATGAAGGAGAAATTTATGTGCAAGGAGTGCGGCGGGACGGTTTGATTGAGGATGGTGGACAGCCAGTTGGCATTGGTATGGTGTTTCAACAGGCGGCGCTATTTGATTCGCTGACGGTGGAGGAGAATGTGGGATTTTTACTTTATCAAAATTCAAAGCTGCCGCGATCGCGCATTCGAGATTTGGTAAAAGAAAAATTGGAGATGGTCGGTTTGCCATCAATAAGCCACCTTTACCCAGCCGAACTTTCCGGGGGAATGCGAAAACGGGTAAGTTTTGCCCGTGCAATCATGTCTAACCCCGATAATCCGTCAGAAGGCCCAGAAGTTCTATTATACGATGAACCAACAGCCGGACTCGATCCTATTGCCTCAACTGTAATCGAAGATTTAATCCGCTATTTGCAATGTTTGAATGGAGTTTGTAGTACATACGCTGTTGTTACCCATCAAGACAGTACTATTCGCCGTACTGCTGATAGACTTATATTTCTCTATGAAGGTAGAGTGCAGTGGCAGGGTACAGTTAGTGAGATATACAACACAGAAAATCCCTTGATCAAACAATTTATGAGTGGAAGCGTGCAAGGGCCGATTCAAGTCGTCGGTTAGAAACTGAAAAGTGAAAAGTGAGGAGTGAAAAATGAGGAATGAGAGTTAAATTCAATTCATAACTCCTAACTCAAAACTCCCAACTCATAACTAATTATTGGGTAGAGGAAAAATATGCGAGGTCTTATGACAAGCCGCTTCGCGTCTGGGCGAACATTTAGAGAAGGCTCTGTGGGGTTGTTGCTCCTGGTAGGACTAGGAGTATTTGGGTTACTCTTTTTGTGGTTAAATAGATTTACTGCTGCTGGCCGTTCATACAAAATTATTGTGGAATTTGCTAACGCTGGCGGAATGCAAAAGGGAGCAATAGTTCGCTATCGAGGTGTTAAAGTAGGAACTATTTCTCAGGTTCTACCAAAAGCGAATGCGATTGATATAGAAATTGAAATTGCCCAAACTGACTTAATTATCCCCCGGAATGTCGTGGTGGAAGCTAATCAAAGTGGATTAATTAGCGAAAGTATTATTGACATTACACCAAAAACAACTTTACCTGCTGGGGTTGTAATTGCTAGACCCCTAGATAAAAGTTGCGATTCCAGTCTGATTGTCTGTAATGGCTCTCGCTTAAAAGGTCAAATTGGCATCAGTGTTGATGAATTAATTCGCAGTTCAACCGATCTAGCCTCATCATACAATGACCCCAAATTTTATAGAAATGTCAATAGGGTTCTAGAAACTACCACAAGTGCAGCATCCAGTTTTACTGAGCTAAGTCAGGATTTACAAGGTTTGACTAAAAGCTTGCGACAACAACTAAATACATTTTCAGCCACTGCTAATTCAGTACAACGAGCGACTAACCAACTTAATACATCTGCAAATGAAACAGTAAATAAATTCGGTACAACTGCAACTCAAGCAAATCGTTTGCTCAACAACCTGGATAATCTTTTGACAACAAATCGTTCTTCGCTGGTTGGCGCTTTAAATAATATCACCGAAACCAGCAACCAACTACGTGTTACAGTCAGTAGCCTATCACCATCTGTCAATCGATTGACTCAAGGAGAATTACTCAACAATTTAGAAGCTCTTTCAGCAAATGCAGCGCAAGCCTCAGCTAATTTACGCGATGCTTCTAAAACTTTAAACGATCCCAAAAATGCGGTGCTGCTGCAACAAACTTTAGATTCAGCACGAGTCACCTTTGAAAATACCCAAAAAATTACATCTGATTTGGATGAATTGACAGGCGATCCTAATTTCCGAAAAAATTTGCGGCAATTGGTGAATGGTTTAAGTGGTTTAGTCTCTTCTACACAAGATATGCAGCAACAAGTACAAGTTGCTACTACTCTAGATTCGGTCAAAGCTGCTGTGAGCAAACCAAATAATCTAATTCCTACCCCAGCACAAACCCAACAAGCAATGTCTAATGACAAGTCACTACCTGTCTATGAAGTTAATCCTTCACCTGCTAATTTTGAAAGTAGTGATATCAGCCTTCAACCAACCCTCAGTCCGTCTATTCCTAACTCATCTCAAGAAGTCTTGTTAAAACAGCTGCGGGAGTATGGTAAGCAACGAGAGCAACTGGAGACGGAAAAATAGGCAACAGACATCTCCAGAAATTAATGATGCTTGACTTGAAACTTTTGTAGAGATGTTGCATTGCAATGTCTCTACATTTTTTTTCACCAGATGTTTAATTTAATGTGAGCTTGAACTACCCCTCGCGCCTCTTGAGCGATCGCTCTACAGAAAATCCAATACCTTTCGGTTAAGATCCCCCCGCCTGCGGCGACCCCCTTAGAAAGGGGGTAGAAGAGGGTCATAAGCCCTCTTTTTAAAAGGGGTTGGGCGGATCTTCAAAATATTAAAACGTTAACCGAACCGTATTGGAAAATCTGTCCCTCTCCAACTCAGAAAGGGACAGACTTAAACTTGAGTATTGCGCTATTGGGTGCGTTAACGAAGTAACGCATCATTTTGATCTAGTAGTCTGCCAACCCAAAAATGCTGCGTGATGGCTGGGTAAAGGGGAAGGTGAGGCCCCCACGAAGTGGGGATAGGGGGCAGGGGTAAGGGATTTGAAACCTTTCCCCCTTCCCCTTTACCCTTTACCCCGCCAAGTTCACTTGGCGAACTACTAGCCTGTCACAGTACGTTAAGCAAAGGCATAACGCACCTTTTTATCTTAAAAAAAGTAGACTTAGACAAATACGAACCGAGTATCTGTTGCCAAATTGCGGTTTAATCCGCTTTCCACAACCGCAATTAATTCTAATTGCGTCCCATTATTGGCGAAAATGCCCACAGCTGAACTACTAAATCCAGATACTGATGCTGACCCCAAGAAGTAATTGTCAGCAGATCCTTTCAGCTGAATCCGATCGGTTGCTTTGAAGCTAACAATATCGGCGTAGTCACCATTGCCAGATTTGGCATAGAAAACTGAACTAGCATCACCCAAAATGTAAGTATCTGCACTTTGAGCGCCGTTGAGTTGGTCAATTTCGTTTGTACCACCTCCCCAACCAATCAGGTGGTCATTGCCACCACCTCCAGCCAGGATATCATTGCCAAGTCCACCTAGAAGGGTGTCATTATCTGCTCCACCATTGAGGCTATCATTACCTGCTCCACCTTCGAGGCTATCATTGCCTCCTCCACCGAGAAGTGTGTCATTGCCAAGTTCACCTAGAAGGATGTCATCGGCAGCTCCACCATCGAGGATGTCATTACCTGCCCCACCTAAAAGTGTGTCAATGCCATCGTTCCCCAAGAGGGAGTCATTACCGCCCTTGGCATCAATGTAATCATTGCCTGCTCCACCACTGAGTGTCTCATTGGCATCAGTGCCGATGACGCGATCGTTGCCACCTAGAGCATTGAGTACGCTCACACCAACAAGTTGGTCGATAAAGATAATGTCGTTGCCAGATGTCGCTTTGTTATTGGCAACAGTCAGGTCAAAGGTATCGCTAACACTGCCACCTTTGCCATCAGCAGCGGTAACAGTGACGGCAAAAATGCCAGCTTGGGAGATATTGCCGAATATCAGACCCGTGTTAGCGATATCAGATCCAGTGGGTAAGCCCGTAGCAGTGTAGGTAAGGGTGTCGCCTTGATCGATGTCAGTAAATTTGTCACCGACGTTGAAAGAGAAAAGCTTGCTTGTGGAGATGATTCTGTCTTCAAGGGGTTGCACTACCGTCGGAGCATCGTTGACACCAATGACGCTGACGTTAACGATCGCTGTAGATTGTAAACCTTTACTGTCTGCGATCGCATAGCTAAAACTATCAGTTGCAGTCTGCCCTTGGGGTAGAGAGTTAAAACTGGAGGCAGTATAAGTCAAGTTTTGAGTGTTTTGGTCAAATAAAACTGTCCCTTTTGTGCCTGTGGTGTTCACGGCAATGATGTTTTTCGGATCTCCAGCATCGGGGTCAGTATCGTTACTCAGTAATGTGCCATAGAGATTAGATGTTGTTGCATCTTCGGCAATGCTGACTGTATCATTTACGGCTGTGGGGGCTTGGTTTGCAGGCAGATTAAATCGAGCCACACTAGGGTCGTGATCGCTATCTTGATCGGCAAATTCTGAGTTGACGTGAACGACATCATAGGCATCTAGCTTGCCAAGCAAGTTGCTACTAACTAAAAGGTGGTCGAGTGTTTGGGCATTGCCTTCAAAGTTGTAGGTGTAACGCTCATTTGCTGGCAGAGTTTCAATTAAAGAAGTCAGTCCAGCGCTTTCTAGAGTAGTGACAGGGTTGGAGAACTCAAAGTCATTCAAGTCACCCGCTACTACTACATTGGCATTAGGGTTGATGGCTAAAATACTTTGGACAAAGTTTTTCACCAAGGTAGCTTGTTGCTGACGCTGCACTTCGCTGGTGAGAGTTGGCGGTTGATTCACGCCAAATAATGGTTGGTCGCCACCTTTAGAATTGAAGTGGTTGCCAATTATATAAACAGTTTCACCCTTGAAAGTAAATTCACCAACTAACGGCTTGCGACTGCTAGTAAAAGCCGAGTTGGTGGGGTCAATCAAACCAGGACTATCAGAAAGAGTAGGAACACCAGAGACGTTGGTGACTGTGGTGCTGGAGGTGGAAGTACCACCGGGGCGATCTACAAAGTTGACACGAGCAGGATTAAACAAGAAGCCCACTCGGATATTTCCCCCAGGTTCACCGCCATTTGTACCGTTTACTGGGTCAATTTGGCGATATTGATATGTGGGGCCACCAGCAGCAATAATTGCATTAATTAATGTTTGGAAGGTGGTGCTGGCATCAACTACGCCATTATTCGTTGCCCCATTATTGTCCTGAATTTCTTCCAGACTAATGATATCTGGTGATTTCAGATTATTGACAATGCGGCTGGCAAGGTTGTTAAACTTGGTTGCCCCATCGCTGGGGTCAAGGTTTTCGACGTTGAAAGTAGCAACTGTCAATTGGTCAATGGTGGGAGTTAAATTAGTGACTTCTCTTTGCAGGGTACTGTTCTGTACTACTGTGGGAGCAGCCGATACTAAAACTTCATAGTTGCTAAAGTCGTAGTTAACGACACCAGTAACAGTGCTAAGTTGCGTACCAACATTAATCTCAGGTAGCACTAAGGCATTGTTGAGATCGTCGATCTGAATCCGCTCAGGATTGAAGTCTGAGGCACTAATTAGGCTACCACCGCGAGCTGTGCGCCCAGTGGCATTTGCCCCATTGTCTGCTAATATCCAAATTTCCTGTGATGTCCCAAAGTTTCCAGTGGGTGAAGTGGAGACTGGGTTATTAACCTGTACTCGCATTCCTTCTAAGCTTTCGTAGAAGTCGATGCCATCCTGGGCAGGGTCAAAGGTGGTGGTTCCAGTTTCGATATTCCCAGTAGTATCGTTATCGATTACTGTAGTTGGGATAGTTCTGCCGCCATTACCCAGAATTGTGGCAGTTGGCAAAGAATTACCAGTGGAAACGGTGACAATTGTGGGGGTAGTAATTTGTGTTACCGTCAGGTTATTTGCATTATTACCGGGACGAAACTCCGTGACTGTTCCATTGACTAATATGGAATCGCCAATGGATACAGTTGGTGCTGCTGAGGTGAAGACGAAAATACCTTCAGAAGTGCGATCGTCGCTATCTGGGTTGGGGTCTTGCAAGTAAAAACCGTTACTAGCTGTAGCCGTGACAATTCCCGCTACATTGCTAACGGTTTGACCTCTCAAGGGTGAGATATGCGCCGCGCCTTGAATGTCGTGAATCCGAATTGCGTCATCATCAGCGATCGCCACTGTTGCAGTAGCAGTACCTAGAGTATAGTTGGCGCTGCTATTTAGAGTCAAAGTGACGGTTTCAGTTCCTTCAATTGTCGGATCATCTACAGGTGTAATGGTGATATCTACAAAGGATTCTCCGGCAGCGATCGTTGCTGTGCCTGTTAGGGTTGGTATGTAATCTGCGCTTGTGGCTTGTCCAGCACCCGTGGCAACATTGTAATTTACCGTCAAGGCATTGGTAGTACTGCCTGTACGAGAGATGCGGAAGGTACCAGGATCAGTGCCAGCTTCGGCGGCGTTGGCATCTTGGGCTGCGATCGCAATTGTGGGTAGAGACGAAACAATAGTCCCTGGAGAGCCGATTTCCGTGCTTGAATTTACAGCTACGAATGCACCATTGATTCCCACAGCGCTCAGTGTTGCGATCGTGGCATTGTTTGACAAGGCGGCATTATCGAAGGTGGCAAATGGGGCTGCGGCTGGAGATGCTCCAAAAACTACATTAGCCTGTAAAGCACCAGTGGAATTATAGATATTCACCGCATCACCACCCGTACTCAAGCCTATGCCCGAACCAGAGTAGTTGCCGATCTTCAACCCGGCTGGTGGGTTTGCGCCGAACCAGTTGGATAGGAAAGTAGGATTGACGGTAGCTCCTTCAAGAAAGATTACCGATTCACCTGCACCGATAGTTGTAATACCGCTCAAGGCGACAGAGAAGGCGAAGCTATTCGAGTTGTCGTCAATTTTCCAGCCGGTGATATCTACGGCGCTCAAACCCTTGTTGGTAAGCTCAAACCAGTCTGCACCGACGGGCGAATTGCCACTACTCCAGGGAGCTACTTCAGTGATGAAGATACTGCTGGTGGTGGGATTCTCATTTACATCGGTGACTGATAAGCTAAATGCCGTAGTTGCGTCTGGGTTATTGCCAACGGTGGTGTCATTTACATTGACGCTGACGTTGTAGCTGGTCTTAGTTTCAAAATCTAGGGTGGTTCCCGCTTTCAGGAACAAAGCATTGTCCGTAATCTCAAAGGAGTTGGCATCTGCACCAGTCAAGCTGAGGGTATTTGTTCCCAAAGCGTCATCACTGACGATAATGTTGGCGACTTTAAAGGGAGTTACAGTACTGGTGCTTTCTGACAAGCTGGTGACGGTATTTGCAAGGCTGACAGCTACAGGGGCTTGATTCGCATAGATAAATGAGGACGGTGCATAGACCCAAAGTTGAGGGTGATCGATATCACCTCCGCCATTCTCGTTAACGACATAAATCAATCCATCCTTGTCTACCGTGATTCCTTCATTCCCCTGATCCACAACGGACAAAGGATTACCTGCATCGGAGACGATGGTTAATGAGCTAGAGATATTTCCAGTGCGATCGATGTTAACAATCTTGCCTGATTCTTGGCTTAAGATTAGCAGATGACTTGAGTCGGGTTGCCCGTTTAAGGCTGATATATTCGACAATGCGAAAACATCTGCGAAGTCTGCAAGACCAGCCAAAGCTGGATCGAAAAGGTTGGTCGAGTTGACTGTGGTGAGTGAACCGTTACTTGCAGTTCCCGCCGCAAAATCGATGTTTGTTTGAAAAATTCCTTCGGGTGTAATCTCCTTAACTGCGATGAAGCCACCAGTCTGTGGGTCATAGGAGATACCTTCGATGCCAATATTTCCGACCGTTGTACCGAGCTTTACGGTTTGGACGTTGCTTCTGGTAAGGGTGGTTCCTGGGGTATATGTAAACAAATTAGCCTGTCTATCTCGCTCCTCGATCAAGACAAACTTACCGTCACCGACATAGGTAAGCCCTTCTGTATCGTAGAATTCCGTTCCTTGGGGACTGCTGCCAGCAGCTAGCGTCATTGAGTCGATTAATTGTCCCGTCTTCGATACTTGCACGATCGCTCTGCCGCCATCGCCGACAACGAACAGCGTGTCGGTATCCTTGTTATAGGTAACTGCCGAGACTTCTTGAGCTAGTAAGCTGTTAGTTGGTGCAGTGGTTCGGGTAGGTTCGGGTAGGTCGTAACGTCCGATGCGGACGTAGGTGGAGAGATCGATGGAACTTACCGCCGTATCGTTGTCAGCGATCGCCACTGTTGCAGTAGCATTACCCAGAGTATAGTCGGCGGTGGTATTCAGAGTCAGAGTGACGGTTTCAGTTCCTTCAACTGTCGGATCGTCTACAGGTGTAATGGTGACATCGACAAAGGATTGTCCGGCAGCGATGGTTGCTGTGCCTGTTAGGGTTGGTGTGTAATCTGCGCTTGTGGCTTGTCCAGCACCCGTGGCAATGGTGTAATTTACCGTCAAGGCATCGGTGGTACTGCCTGTACGAGAAATGCGAAAGATGCCAGGGTCAGTGCCAGCTTCGGCGGCGTTGGCATCAGTGGCAGCGATCGAGACAGTGGGGGTTGATGCGGCGATCGTAAAATTCGTGGTATTTGGAGCAGTTGTAGTATAATTACCATCAGTTTGATCAACCGTCCAGTTGTTAACATTAAAGACTGAAGATTTATAGTTTGCAAAGCTAGATTGTCCAGTTCTAGAGCCACTATATTCACCATAGTCAGCACTAGTTCTTAATACTATTGCGTTAACTCCAACCGTTAATCCTGCATTTGCAATTGGATCACCAGGCGTTACAACATCTCCCGATGATACCGCAGTTAAAATCGTAGTTGGAGCAGCTGCGCTAGAGCCAAGAAAAGCATAGATAACGTCACCACTTGCAGAGAGACCGTAGTTACTGCTACCTGATACCGTGGCACGAGAGAGAGTTCCAACTGATGCAGCAAGGGTGGCAATATCAACTCCAGTAAAGCGAATTACTGTACCAGCATTTATCGTACTAGATCCTGATGTCCATTGATAATAAGACTCACCAGTGTTAAAAGCTGTCGTGCTAATAGCTTCATTATCAGTGAAATAAATCGTCGTGTTCGGATCTATATCTACAAATGTAACAATAGACCAGCCATCTTCATCAGCATTGAAGGATATAAAAGCAATATCCCCTTGTGTTAAAGCCATAGGAATTATTTAACCTCTTTAGTTTGTTTCAGATCCTCAAAAAATCAACCAAATGATCCGAAGCGATGTATTAAGTGCGATCGCTCTTGGGATTTATCCAAAGTTGTCCGCACTTCGTAAACAGTCCAAAAGCGATCGCTACACCAAGTACAGCAATTACACTGATTTGTGCGGCGATCGCCTCCCATAACTACAAAAGGATAGATGCAATAACTTACTTCAGCGTTTGGGCGAACATGAGACAATATCGGCATGAAAGACCGAAGTAACTAGCAAAAAATAGCTACATACTTTATTAGTATTAATTCGTACTCATCAACTTCAACCTATCCCGGTAAGTTTAAGAAACAGCTAGCAAAAGGTTAAAAAAACAAATATTTGGCATGGAGTTAGGCTCAAATGTAGACTCAGCTAATTGAAAAGTCAGCAGATGAGAGGCAATCCAATACTTCTCGCATAAGTACTTTCCATATCTGGTGTGGTCTGGGGAAAGGTAAATTCAAACCTTTTCCCTTTCCCCTTTCCCCCTTAACCGAAAAATATTGGTAGCGATCGCCACTTGTTATTTTTTGGTCAAGTCGGGGAACTCTATTAATACGGTTCAGTAATTCGCGCAGCATTGACCAGAGAAAGGCTTCCCGTAAGGTAAGCAACTGGTATTAATTGTTGTGGGTTTAGTTTAACTGTGTTGTAAGCATAACTTTGAGTTTTGAGGATCGGCTGATGGATAAATCAATTATTCAGTTGGTTGACGAATTACCAACTGACAATATCACTGTCAAAGTTTTAAAGGCTCTTGATTATGTAGCGCCAGGTGAGTGGAGCAATTTGACAGGGTTTGAAAATAGTATTCGCAGCATTACAGGAGAAACCGATGCTAAGGTAATTCAGAGAATCCGCGATCGCGCTGTCGTGTTATACGAAGATCCTCAAAAAGGCTACCAGTTCGCAATCAAGCTTTATCAAACAATTGATAAGGCAGACACAGCTATGGCAGCGGCAGCTTTAGCGAATAAAGTTAGTGAAAAAATCGGCTTTCTGTCTTTTTTAGGCAACATTACTCCCAAAGCTGATGTAACTCAATCTATTGACTTGGCACTGAAAATCGCTGTCGAAATCATCGCCTTTTGTAAACTAAATGGCATTCCTCAGCCTAACCCCCAAGAGTTTGCTAATTCCCTTACTAACAACTATAAAAATGCCTCCTTAATGCGGATGGTAGCTTTAGTTTGTATAGATGGAATTCTGCCATTAGGCCCCGATTTTCTCAGCAAAATTCACGGAGTTATTAGTGGCACTGATGCTGGTGCAATAACTCAAAATCCGGTTTTCTTAGCTATCAATAACTTTTTACCAGGTAGTAATCCCTCTGATAAAGTTGGTTTTATCAGTCAGGGTTTTAACTCCGTACAAGGTTGGATGAATAACTTAGTATCTAAGACAGGTATAACCCCGCAATCAATTTCTAGTAATTTGGGTAGTTTTATTCAGATTGCTGATGATAATTTAGATTTTGTCGCAGTATTCCTAGATCAAACTACCAATTACTACGAGCATACCGGAACTCAAACCGTCGCTCGCGGCTTGATTTTGGAAGCATACACTTTCGTAAAAGAGGAAATTAAACAAGAGCAACAAAAGCCTATTCAAGATGTTTCGTCAGCTTCTGCTGTCAAGTCAGATAAAATTCAGTATGAAGTCAGCAAAACAGTAGAAGTCTGGGATGGTGAAGACGAAGATTGGTATCAGGGAACAATTGAGAAAGTTCAAGATGACCAATTTTTTATTCATTACCTTGGCTATGGTTCATCTTATGACGAGTGGGTGGGCGAAGATGACATTCGGACTCGCGATCTTCGCGCTGCGGATGACAATGGATATGCAGTTGGTCAAAAAGTAAAATGTTGGGATGAAGACCAAGAAGCTTGGTATTCTGCAACGATTCAGCAAATCCAAAATCAGCAATACTTTGTTCACTATATTGGTTATGACTCATCCTATGATGAGTGGGTTGATAGCGACGAAATTTCTTAACTACTGAATTAGCACAGGGTCGGCAAGAGCAATATCTACGATGGGTTATTATCCTCTCTACGAGACGCTGCACGTAGCTTGCTGAATACTCGCTATCGGTGTCACACCCTGTGCTAGCACTATTACCTTTAAAAATTACGAATTACGAATTACGAATTACGAATTATTTTGACGCGCTACCATATCCCCTATTGCCTTCGTGCAATGTATGTGAGGAGTAGCAGGTTAAACAGATGACAAAAGAATTTAATACACAACGTGCAGAGAATTTGATTGCGATCGCAGATCAATTCGCCCAAGTAGGAAAGGTTACAGTCGTTAAAGCCTTTGGAAGTGGTAATATCAATGACACTTTCTTAGTCACTCTAGATTCCCCAAAAGAACAACATTTTGTCCTGCAACGCATCAATACACAGGTGTTTCGTCAGCCAAAACTGATTATGCAGAATATGCGTACCTTCAGTGAGCATGTTCATAAACAGTTACAGCATATCTCCCTCAATCGTCGCTGGGAAGTACCGCGCGTACTATTAACTAAGGATGCTCAAGACCACTGTCAGGATGCAGACGGCTCATTTTGGCGGGCGATTAGCTTTATTGAAGGCTCCCAGTCTTTCGATACTATGCGCGATCGCTCACAAGCGAAAGAAATCGGTTATGCCTTGGGGATGTTCCACAATTTAATCAGTGATTTACCACCAGAAAAACTCGCTGACACTCTTCAAGGATTCCATATTACACCGCTTTACCTCCAGCGTTACGAAGAAGCGTTGGCGAAAACTAGTGCTAGTCAATCTTCGGAAGTTAATTATTGTTTACAGTTTGTTAGCGATCGCCAAACCTTTGCACATATCCTAGAAAATGCCAAAGCTGAGGGCAAACTACCTCTGCGTCTGATGCACGGCGATCCCAAAATTAATAACGTTATGTTCGACACTGTTACTCAGCTAGCCGTCAGCGTCATCGACCTCGACACCGTTAAACCCGGTCTGGTACATTACGATATTGGCGATTGTTTGCGATCGGGCTGCAATCAGGCTGGAGAAGAAACAGAGAATTGGGAAAGTGTTCATTTCGATACTGACCTCTGTCAGGGAATCTTACAAGGCTATCTCTCTGTGGCAAAGGCGTTTCTTACCGAGAATGACTATGCATACATATATGATGCTATCCGTCTCATTGCCTTTGAATTAGGATTGAGATTTTTTGCTGATTATTTAGCCGGGAATGTCTACTTTAAAGTTAAGCACCCAGAACATAACTTGGCAAGAGCGATCGTGCAGTTTAAGCTTACCGAAAGTATTGAATCTCAAGAAACGCAGATTCGTAACATTATCAAAGACATGAAATGAACAACCAGACATTTTCCCTACAACCCTTCCCTTCTACTGAATCGCTGCCTAATTTGAAAATTGCAGGCAATATAAGCCGAAATGGTAATCAATTTGCCATCCACTATATGCTTGAAGGCTATTTAAAAGAAATTGCGTTGGCAAAGCCTACCGGAGGTATTGCCCAACCATCAAATACATCGTTACGCAAGCATGAATTGTGGCAAGAAACCTGCTTTGAGTTCTTCCTTGGCATCAAAAATTCTCAACAGTATTGGGAATTCAACCTGTCCCCAAGTGGACACTGGAATGTTTATCGCCTTGATGGGTATCGCCAAGGAATGCAAGAGGAAACAGCTTTTGAAAATCTTCCTTTTAATGTTCAAAATCAATCTGATAGTTTAGCACTAGACTTAAATGTTGATTTAGATAAAATCATTTCTATGGAGCAAACAATTCAAGTTGCCATTACTAGCGTTATTAAAGATAGAGATGGTGAAATAACTTACTGGGCGTTAACTCATCGAGGCACAGAGGCTGACTTTCATCTGCGAGACAGTTTTATCATTGAGTTGTAAATACTATAATTTAAATTGCATCATTTTCATGGTAATAAAAGCTGCAAACCCTCTCCCTTGCTCCCTAACCCCTGCGATCTCAATGTGCAAATTAAATGCTTAACAGCTTACTCAACTTGGTAGCGGGAGCAATGGAGGGTTACTCACGAAATTTCTACCGACTCTACTTTTGCACCCTGTCCTTGGTCTACTTCTGTTAACTTTTTCCCCAAAATCAGAACTGAAACCATCATTAATAAACTTGTCACCATAATAGTACTCACCACATTAGGATCGTCAAAATTGCTAGTACCTATTAATAAAGCAGCAGCAAAATTACGTTGAGCCGTTCCTACTCCTAAAACTCTTTGAGTATCAATACCAGGCCCACCCAGTAAATAACCCACAGTAAAAGAGAAGATAATAAAAATAGCACAAACAAAGATTACACCTGTTTTTAATAAAATGATAATCTCGTTACAATGGACTACTAGTCTTACTACTAAACCTAAAAGTAATCCAAAGTTAGATATTTTGAACATAATTGCTTGAAACTTTACAGCTATGTCTTCAGATTTTGCCTTAATAATTAATCCAATTCCTAACGGAGTTAACATCAACAATATTAAAGGTTTGGCAATATCCCAAGAATTGACTTGTACACCTTGCAAAACTAACGGTAGCGCAATTGGCATATAAAATACTGTGCCAAACATTAGCAACATCATTAAGCCTGTAGAAAAAGCTAAATTACCCTTAACTATTTGAGCCAGTTTAGGTAAAGCTGGAGGGCCTGATGCTAATGCCATAATGATAAAACCAGCTTTTACGGGTTCGGTTACAGGTACTACTTGCAACAGCAAATAGATAAAAAGGGGTACAATTAAAAAATTTGCCACCAGTGATAAAATAACTAAACGGATATTGCGGAGTGGTTCCCAAATCTGCTGTAAAGTTAACTTTAATCCTGTACCAAACATAGTTGCAACAACAAACGACAAGAATGCAAGTTTGTCAAGTATGGGGATAATTTCATTCATAATTTTTTGCTTTCGTGCGATCGTTTTTATGGATCTTGTAAGAGTAGATGTAGAAGCAATACTTCTCGTTTTTTACATTTTTAACTCAGAATCGGGTAAGGGTTAAAAAAATTTTCTTTCCCTTTTCCCTTTTCCCCTTAACCGAGAAGTATTGTATAGACGTTACTAGGAACGTCTATACCCCTAAACTTATTTCAGGTTCAGGGTAACTTTCTGTAAATTACCTGTAAAAGCAAACGGTACTTGATAGGTGTCAACTACAGGTGTACCTGTATCTCGACCAACATCAAAGGTTTCATCTAAAGCCACACGATAAGGTATAGTTTTTTCAATTCGACCTTGAGCTACCTGTTGATTGTCGATGAACAATTTTCCAGTTCCTCCTGCACCAACACCACCGTCATAATCAAAATCAAATCCTATTGTTGCTTTCCCTGGGGGTAACTTTTCAGGAGATTGAATAATGTATCGCTCTGCATTTGCAAAATTGTAGGTATAGGTTGGTTTACCATCTTCAAGAAAAAAGCCCCAACCAGCAAAGCGTCCACCTTGAGTTAACAAGACACCCTCAGCACCATTTTCTGGAATCTCTACATCAGCCTTGATGGTGAATGATCTGTTTTTGAGGTTTGGGGCGCTACCTTCGGGGATTGGTACTGCACCAGGATAGTAAATAAATGTGGTGCGTCCTGCGCCTAGAGAGGGGCGAATTTTGACATCAAACCGTTCAGAAACGCGATCGTCTAATGGTAAAACTTTGTGTTTACGCGCTTCTGATAAAAATAACTTTTGCAGTTTTTCCAGTTTCTCTGGATTTTTATCTGCTAGGTTATTTGCCTCGCTGAAATCTTCCTCAATGTTGTATAGTTCCCAAGGATCTTGCTCGAAATCAGCATTGATTGTCCCCTGCCAAGGTAAGCGCGGGTGACGAGCCGCAGCTATCCATCCGTTATTATAAATAGCTCGGTTTCCGAACATCTCGAAATACTGGGTTTTGCGTTGAGAAGAAGCATCAGGATCATCAAATGTGTAGACTAGGCTAGTACCTTCAATTTTCTGTTGTTTCACACCGTTAACTTCAGTAGGTACAGTAATTCCTGTCGCTTCGAGAATTGTAGGCGTAATATCAATGACATGATGGAATTGGCTGCGGAGTCCACCACGATCTTTAATTTGGTTGCCCCAAGCAACAACTAAGGGATTACGAGTACCACCAAAGTGAGAGGCAATTTGTTTTGTCCATTGAAAGGGTGTAGTTCCTGCCCAAGCCCAGCCTGCATGATAATGATTAAAGGTTTTGGGACTACCTAAGTCATTCAAGGAAGCTAAAAGTTGTTCTTGGCTTTCCGGTATTCTGTTAAAGACTTTCAGTTCATTGACACTACCAGTTAAACCACCTTCGGCACTAGCGCCGTTATCACCGACGATATAGATTACTAAGGTATTATCTAATTCCCCAAGTTTGTCTATAGCATCAATCAACCGTCCGACTTCATAGTCTGTATGTGCTAAAAATCCTGCAAACACCTCCATTTCATGGGCATAAATTCTTTGTTCATCTTGAGATAGAGAATCCCAAGCTGGGAATTCTTTGGCACGGGGAGTAAGCTGGGCATTGGCAGGAATTACACCTAGTTGTTTCTGACGGACAAAGGTTTCTTCCCGCAATTTATCCCAACCTTGGTCAAATTTGCCTTGATACTTGTCAATCCAGGCTTTGGGGGCGTGGTGGGGTGCATGGGTAGCACCGGTAGCCAGATAGGTGAAGAAAGGTTTTTCAAGAGCAATGGATTGTTGAGAACGAATCCAGGCGATCGCATGGTCTACTAAATCTGGAGTTAAATGGTAATCAGGATTGTTGATTGGTGGTGCAATCCGCTTGGTATTTTCTACCAAAGCCGGACTCCATTGGTTAGTATCACCACCCAGAAAACCGTAAAAATACTCAAATCCTAAACCTGTCGGCCAGCGATCGAAAGGCCCCACTGCACTGGTTTCATAATCTGGTGTATTGTGCCATTTGCCAAAAGCCGCAGTATTATAACCATTTTGACGCAGCACTTCCGCCACAGTGGCCGCACTCTTGGGTAAAATAGTCGTGTAACCGGGATAACCAGTTGCTAACTCTGCGACTACACCTGTACCCACAGAATGATGATTGCGCCCAGTTAACAAAGCTGCCCTGGTAGGTGAGCAAAGGGCTGTAGTGTGGAATTGGTTGTAGCGTAATCCTTTTTCCGCTAAACGAGTCAGATTGGGGGTTTCTACAGAACCACCAAAGGTACTTGCCTGCCCAAAACCCACATCATCCAGTAGCACTAATAAGACATTAGGAGCATTTTTAGGAGCGGTAATTGGGGCGGGAAAATCGGGTGTTGACTCTTTGTAAGTTGTGCCAATTTCACCTTCAAAAGACAGTGGACGAATAGGGAGAACCTTTGATGTAGCTGCTAGGGCAGGGTTACTAACTATCAACAAGGTGATGACTAGAGATAGAGCGATTGCCCGAAAAATTAAACTCAACATACAATAACCTTTTATAGCTATTTTTTTCTCACGCAGAGACGCAGAGGTACTCCAAAGGACTTAAGAATGCAATCTAATGAAAATTGCTTTAAACCAGGTTCTTCACCAAGCGAAACCCGATATGGCTAGTTCCTGTATCGGGGGCTTGAGACTCTCGTGCGGCTGGACGGTAGCGGCTGCAATAGTTCGGCGCACATAGATAAGAGCCACCTTTGATTACATGAAGAGCAATCTCTGTGGGTTTTTTGGGGTCAAAACTTTTACTTGCTCCTGTAGGGTTGACACTGTGAGCTTTGTTGTCATGTCCTAAGCTGAACCAGTCGGAAGTCCATTCCCAAACATTACCGGTCATATCGTAAAGTCCATAACCATTGGCCGAAAAAGAGCCTACTTTTGCCGTTCCGATATAACCATCAGCTTTGGTATTGAAAAAAGGGAAAATCCCCTGCCAGGTGTTGGCTTTTTTCTCCGAATATTGATTACCCCAGGTATAAGTTGCGCCATCTAAGCCACCACGAGCTGCATATTCCCACTGTGCTTCTGTTGGTAAGGATTTTCCTGCCCATATTGCATAAGCTAAGGCATCCTCGTAAGCAATATGCACAACTGGGTAGTTTTCTTTACCTACAATAGTGCTATCACTACCAAAGGGATGCTGCCAGTTAGCGCCGGGTGTCCAATGCCACCAACTGAGAAATTGGACTTGCTTAATACCTTGTTTTGGCTGATGAAACACCAGAGAACCTGGTAATCTCTGCTCATCTGGTAAGTCGGGAAACTGCTCTTTTGGCAAAGGGCGTTGTGCAACTGTTACATACTTTGTTGCTTTGACAAACTCAGCAAATTGGGCGTTTGTCACCTCGTATTTATCAATGCAGAAGGATGTAACTGTAACATTTTTCGCTGTTCGCTCTTCCACAAAACCCGAATCATCCGCTCCCATATTGAAAATACCTCCAGGAATGAGTACCATCTCTGGAGGACAGAGATTAACGGTAACTGCTAATGCGGATAAATTGCTCAATAGTGATATGAGTGCAACTAGCTGAATCAGCAGTAGCGTTAAAAAGCAATGTTTTTTTCGCATTTTACGCCGATGAAACTGTTAAACCCAGAATACGGAAAAATCTCTGTTGCAAAATAAAGTTATGAACTCACTCCTACTAGTTAAATTATTTAGCGTTGCTGATTAGATATATAAATCTTGGTGTAGAAATGTTGCAATGGAACGTCTCTATATAAGGTTTTGAAATCACGCAAAATCATTTTCATACCTGAATTCAGCAACGCCAATTGTTTGACTGGCAAGCTTACCAGCGCTTAAAATACTAATTATCGATTGATTTACTGTACTATATCAGGAGTATTCCATAGTCTTTACTAAAAAACAAGTATTTCAGCAAATATTTCTTCTCAAAATTTAGAGTCAAAATACCCCATAATTTAATACTTGTCCATAGCTTAGTTCTCTTCGTAGCGCGTTCATTGTCGGGGCGCTCAATGTTGTAAGAGAGAGTGTTCTCAATCAGACTTGTCCAAAATTTATGTGCATCACAAAACTAGCACCCAAGCTGTCGAATATTTAATTTGCACACCAGATTTGATAGATTATCTTTGCGGAGTTTTTCATGTCAAGCCATCAATTACCTTTCCAGCGTTCAGATGAAGAAGTACAAGCTTCTTCTGGCGACTCCCTCACCATCGCCCGGAAACAAGAAGTTGTGCAACTTCTCAAGCAAATTAGCGATCGCACCCTAAAAAATGACATTATTAGTCTGGGGATGGTGCGAAATCTGCGGATAGTTGATGATTATATATATTTGCGTTTGTATATTGGTTCCCATCAACATCAATTAGAAACCGAGATTCAAACTGTATTATCATCTCTAACTTGGAGCAAAAAAACTTACATTCAACTCTGCACCATTCCAGGAGTAAGAACAACTCTAGCAGTTTCCAGTGGTAAGGGGGGTGTGGGGAAGTCTACCACTGCGGTTAATTTAGCAGCAGCTTTACAATTAGCTGGGGCAAAAGTCGGTCTGTTGGATGCTGATGTTTACGGCCCCAATGTTCCCCAAATGCTGGGACTGGGTAAATCTGAAGTGAAAGTTATTGATACTCCCAAAAGTCAAAGGTTTGTGCCATTAGAAGCCCACGGTATTAAAGTTATGTCTGTGGGACTGTTGGCTGAAGCAGACCATCCTTTAGCTTGGCGCGGCCCAGTTTTACATAAAATCATCACCCAGTTTATCCATGAAGTTGAGTGGGGAGAACTGGATTATTTATTAATTGACCTTCCTCCTGGTACTGGTGATGCTCAAATTACTATCGTGCAAGAAAGCCCAATTTGCGGGGTAATATTGGTAACAACTCCCCAAAATGTGGCAATTTCGGATGTCCGCCGCAGCGTTTATATGTTTCGTCAAGTTGGGGTTCCTGTTATCGGTATTATCGAAAATATGAGCTATTTCATGGGGAATGGTGGCGAAAAAATTCCGATTTTCGGTAGTGGTGGCGGTCAAAAGTTAGTCGAAGAACTCAAAGCACCCCTTTTAGGGCAGATTCCCATTGATCCCCTCATCTGTAACGGTGGCGATATCGGAGAACCCCTAACACTGGTTGACCCTAACTCCAAGGCTAGTCAAGTATTTGTACAAGTTGCTGGGGCGTTAGATGCTACTTTTTCTGGTTCTATGTGAATATTTTATCAAAAAAGTACGGTAAATTGCTAGTTTTATCGTAGTATGGAATGTGCTTATAGTTCTGAAGGTCAAAGACATCGTTTGGAACGGTAATAAATCCTTAAAGTTCCTCCCCACTTCTAAAAGCTTATGGACATCAATACCCAACGGATAAAAACTGATGTACTTGTCATTGGTGGCGGTACAGCCGGGACAATGGCAGGTATCAAAGCCAAACAAGCAAATCCTGATGCAGAGGTGCTGATCTTAGAAAAGGCTAACATCCGACGGAGTGGTGCGATCGCAATGGGTATGGATGGGGTAAACACCGCAGTCATTCCCGGACATTCTACTCCAGAACAATACGTGCGCGAAATCACCTTAGCCAACGACGGTATTCTCAACCAAAAAGCCGTATATCAAACAGGCAAATTAGGTTATGAAGTCATCCAAGAATTAGAAAGTTGGGGTGTGAAATTTCAAAAAGATGTCCAAGGCAACTATGATTTAAAACAAGTGCATCGCGTGGGTAAATATGTCTTACCCATGCCAGAAGGTAAAGACTTAAAAACCATTCTCACTCGCCAAGTCAAACGCCACAAAGTCAAAGTGACAAATCGTGTCATGGCAACAAGGGTGTTAGTTAAAGAAGGTCGTGCTGTTGGTGCAGTAGGATTTGATGTCAGGAACGGCGATTATATTGTCATTCAAGCCAAAGCAGTCATCTTGTGTACAGGTGCTTGCGGCAGATTAGGATTACCTGCTTCTGGCTATCTCTACGGCACTTACGAAAATCCCACCAATGCGGGAGATGGCTATTCAATGGCTTATCATGCAGGAGCAGAACTTAGTAATATTGAATGCTTTCAAGTTAATCCTCTAATTAAAGATTATAACGGCCCTGCTTGTGCTTATGTCGCCGGCCCTTTTGGCGCTCATACTGCCAACGCCGAAGGAAATCGCTTCATTAGTTGCGACTATTGGAGTGGTCAAATGATGTTGGAAATCTGGAAAGAATTAAACTCTGGTAAAGGGCCAGTCCAACTCAAAATGACCCATCTTGATGAAGATACAATCGCTGAAATTGAATCAATACTTTGGGCAAATGAACGACCAAGTAGAGAACGCTTTCATCAAGGCAGAAATGAAGATTACCGCACTCACGGCGTAGAGATGCACATTTCCGAAATTGGCTTATGTAGCGGTCATAGTGCCTCTGGTGTGTGGGTAAATGAAAATGCTCAAACAACCGTCCCTGGTTTATATGCAGCCGGAGACATGGCCAGCGTTCCCCATAATTACATGATTGGGGCATTTGTTTTCGGTCGCATAGCGGGAACTCACGCCATTGAATATATTCAAGATTTAGATTTTATCGAACCAGATGTAGATTTTTTAGAAACAGAAAAATCGAGAATTTATGCCCCATTAACTCGCCCTAATGGTGTACCTCATACCCAGGTTGAATATAAATTAAGGCGCTTAGTTAATGATTATCTGCAACCACCGAAAACAGGCAATAAAATAGAGATTGGTTTGAAACATTTCGTTCAATATCAAGAAACATTAGATTTAATGGGCGCTCGCGATCCCCATGAATTGATGCGTAGTCTAGAAGTTCATTTTATTCGGGACTGTGCAGAAATGGCAGCCAGAGCATCATTATATCGTCAAGAGACTCGTTGGGGTCTTTATCATTACCGCTTAGATTATCCAGAAAAGAATGATGAAGAATGGTTTTGTCATGTCAATTTAAAGAAAGATAAATTAGAGCAAATGGTATTGTTTAAGCGTCCTGTAGAGCCTTACATCGTAGAAGTAGATGCAGTCAAAGAAGTCTACAATGTTGCTGTTAAATGAATGTCCATGAAAATGCTCTATAAAGCAATAATTTTTGATCTCGATAATACACTGTTGAATTTTGAGCTATGTGAACGCCAAGCTATTCTAGGAGCATTAGAAGATTGTGCAGTATCTTTAGATTTAAATGGAGTCAGTGAGACTATTTTTCTTCAAGTCTTTGAAACTTATAATTCCAAGTATTGGAGACAGCAAGATATCTTTTCTCCTAGTGAGATAATCGAGAGGTCTTATCGAAGTACACTTGCTCAATTAGATATACAAACAGATCAACTCAGCAAGCTTAGTCAAAGTTTTTGGCATATTTTTAATCATTCGGGCGTAATGGAACCTGATGTAAATGAAGTGCTAACTGTTCTCGCACACAATTATCGTTTGGCTGTCATTACGAACGGGTTTGTATCAGCGCAACTACCGAGAATGCAAGCTGCTGGAATTGAGCATTTTTTTGAAGAAGTTGTAGTTTCTGAAGCAATTGGTTTTGCGAAACCATCTCCTGAGATATTCCATCATGCTTTATCTAGGTTAAATTTAACACCAGCAGAAGTTATTTACGTTGGAGATTCTCTAAAGCACGACTATGCAGGAGCAACACAAGTCAAAATGGATTTTTGCTATTACAACAGAAAAAATCAAACTTTAACACAAGAAGCAAAACCAAAATTTATGATAAGTAAACTCTTAAAATTGCTAGAGTTGCTTAACTAATAGTGTGATCGCTCTCTCCTGTAGGTTGGGTGGAACGTAGTGGAACCCAACACATGAAATCGGGATAATGCCTATAAACAACCTACAATCGTGAAAAAATTCATATAAGCTTACCCCGTTTATTTTACCGATTAGCAGTTTGAGTACGAAATCATGGAGTTATTTTATGGCTTTAATTAATCAGAGAATAGATGTTCCTGTGATCGTTGATGAATCAAAATGTTTAGAAAAATGCACAGCCTGTATTGAAGTTTGTCCCTTGGATGTGTTGGCAAAAAATCCAGAAACAGGCAAAGCCTACATGAAATATGATGAATGTTGGTTTTGTCTACCTTGTGAAAAAGAATGTCCAACGAATGCCATTACTGTGCAGATTCCCTTTTTATTACGTTAAAGATTCCCTTTCTGTGCTTTTAAACAATGAATGAAGATAATAACCTCCAGTATTGGCTAGAAATGCTGCGATCGCCTGATATAAATGATCGTATAGTAGCTGTAAAAACCTTACAGCATTTAGGCGATGAAGAAACAATAGATGCTTTACTCATCGCTTTGAAAGATGAACATATTACTGTTCAAAAAATAGCGATATCCGCCCTTTGGGAAATTGCTAATCCTGTAGCAATACCTGCTTTAATTGAATGCCTTAGTTCATCGGATACAGATATTCGCACTGAAGCGGCATCAGCCTTAAGTGAGTTAATAACACAAGATGAATTGTTACTTTTACTAGATAAACTGCGAAGTAATGATGTAAATCTCCAATTAAATATTTTAGTGCTTTTACGGAAGATACACGATATTCAATCTTTACCCTACGTTTTGCCATTTCTAGAATCAAAAAATACCGAATTAAGAGAAACAGCCGTTACCACACTGCGATATATCAATCAACTAGAAAAATGTCCACAAGCTTTAAATCTAATTTTTGATAGAGAAGCAAGTGTACGTCGTGCTGCTGCTTTAACTTTAGAACATTTACAAGATGCAGAAGTGATTACAATACTTTGTCAAGCACTCACAAATGATAGTGATTGGCAGGTTCGCCGGAATGCAGCTAAATCTCTGGCTATTCATAAAAATCATCAAGCAATTTCAGCATTAGAAATAGCTTTAAATGATGAACATTGGCAAGTGCGAAAATCAGCAGCACAAGCTTTGCAAAAAATCCCAAATATTCAAGTTATGCCGAGATTAATTCAAGCATTAACAGATGAATATGCAGATGTCCGCAAAGAAGCAGTAATTGCACTTGGTAATTTAGCTCATCCTGATGCTATTAATCCCTTACAACAAGCGTTAGATGATCCCGATAGAGAAGTTTCCATCCAAGCGCAACGCGCAATTCAAAAGACTCAAGTAGATAAAAACTTTCTTCCCTAATACCATTTTTTATGAAGCTGCAATAGATGAATGGTTTAAGGTTAGATACAAAAAATATCCCAGCAGAGGGCAGCTTTTGGCTTTATCTGCTGGAGACTCTAAATGTGAAACTTTTAGGAATCGACTTTAGTAGCGATTGTTATTGTTGCGGCGGGCATTACCACCACCCCAGCTACCACGAGGAGAACTGCTTCTATCCTCGCGAGGTTTAGCTTTGTTCACTTTCAAGTCACGTCCCATCCATTCAGCACCATCAAGTGCATCAATGGCAGCTTGTTCTTGTGTGTCTGATTCCATTTCCACAAAAGCGAACCCACGAGGCCGGCCTGTTTCCCGATCTGTGGGTAGTTGAACACGACTTACTGTTCCGTATTCTGCAAAAGCCTGCTTTAGGTCCTCTTCTGTAACCTGATATGACAGGTTCCCGACGTAAATTGACATAGAAGTCTCCGAATTCAGGGAGTGTAGAGAGTTAAATTCGGAGAGACGGTTTTTAGAAATCAAAACTAGTTACTCAACCGAAAATAATCTTTATGTCCATGAGTTTAACACAGCCTTCAGCCTTTGAATATCGTCTAATAGTGAATTTTATTCACAAATCAAACCCTTAAGGCGGGTTTGCAGACTTCTCCATTGGCTGGCTTTTGTTGCTTGTACTATAAAAGTTACACTTTTAATCTGCGATCGCGCAGGTATTTAGTGTTTTGAAAATTAAGTTGTGGACTTAGAGGTAAAGATTATTATCGGTAGTGGGTGCAATCATAACATGACTAGCTGTTTTAAAAGCAAATTAAAAAATATTCATCCTCAAATGTCCCATTAGCTATGGTCGAACTGCGCTAAAATCTTTTCTGCTTGCTGGCACAGTGCTTCGTGATATTCACCATTACTCGCCAGCAAACCTCCCCATTGATTGATATCACCAGTGTTATACTGCAACGGAGCGCCGTCAAAGTGGGTAAACTTACCACCAGCTTCTGTTAAAATCAGTTCTGGTGCTGCCATATCCCAATCTTTAGGCGCAGATTTACCAGAAAGGGAAATGTAGATATCTGCTTGTTGCTCGACAATAGTGGCGATTTTGCAGCCGACACTACCCACAGATTTCTGATTTTGACAGGGTAAATTTTGTAGTAAGTAATCTAAGCGCTGGTTGCGGTGAGAGCGACTAACCACTAAGGTTAAATCCTCAATTGGTTTACTTGACGACACTTGTAAAGGAACAGAGCCATCACTGGTTTCTACAAATGTCCCCCCACCTTTGGTAGCATAATATAACTTTTCTGCCTCTGGTACTGCCACCACTGCTAAAACCGGGCGTGTTTCCTTGACTAAAGCAATGTGAACTGCATAGTCCCCAGTTTTTTCAATAAAGTCTCGTGTGCCATCCAAAGGGTCAATTATCCATACCCAAGGGGCGGAAGGGTGTACGCCTGTAGTTGGTGACTGATAGGTTTCTTCGCTGATGTAAGCAAAATCTTCGTTACCCAAAGTTGCTTGTAGCTTCTGCAAGATATATTGACTCACAGCTACATCGGCAACGGTAACAGGCTCGTTTTGTTTATATTGCACATCTAAGTTAGAGTCTTTTGCAGTGCCGTGGTAATACGATCGCAGTATATCTGCTGCACCCCAACCTATCTCACGAGCGATCGCTAATATTTCTTGTAAGTCTTTCATTAAATTTGCCTTTATTAATCTGATTACCAAAAAGGGGAAAAGGGGAAAGGGTAAGGGGGAAAGGAAAGGATAAAGAACTTTTCCCCACAAGGTATAAAGCCACTATTTTTAAATAGGTCGAATAAAAAAGAAGATTTTTAAGACACGTAGTGCGATAAAAATCAGTGTCCATATTTGAAACCCCTACTTTTAAGTTACTGCTTCCCTTTCCCCTTTCCCCCTTTCTTCATTCAGCACTTTAAATCCATCCAGCGCCGAGTGCCAAAAAATTTACAAGAATCAGCAGCAATATTAGCTGCTAGTGCCAGCGCATCAGTAAAACTTTCCCTTAAAATGTAATCACAAAAAGCACCGTGGAAAATATCTCCAGCCCCTAATGTATCAACCGCGTGTATTTGCGGCACATCTACGATACCAGCTTTAGTGCAACTCAAGTATTCAATTGGTTTTTGTCCGTGGGTAATGGCGATGTAAGGAATCTCAAAGCCGGACAGATAGGCAAAAACGTCTTCTCCAGTCTGACAGTTGGGGGGATAAAAATTAGCTGAACAGATGGCATAATCTACAAACGGCAAAATTTGCTCAAATCCAGGCTTCCAACTGCCACCATCGATTACTACTGGGATATTTTTGGCTTTAGCTGCTTGGGCTATGAAATAACTTACAGCCATCTGATGCCCATCAATCAGTACTATGTTGACATTTTGCAAAATATCTGAAGGGATAGATGCGCTACTGGCTTGAGTTTTGACAGCATTGATGGAAACCACGGCTCTTTCACCTGTGGTTTGGGTGACAATGATTGAGGAGACAGGCGGTGCTAAATCAGTGGTAGGCTCAAGGTCTGCGATCGCAACTTTGTAATTTGCCAAATCACCTCGAATTAGCTGTGTCATTGGGTGAGAACCCACTACACCTAAGACTGTAGCTTGATTACCTAAATGCCTAAAAGTTACAGCTGCGTTTGTTGCTGGGCCACCTGCCGCTACAGTATAGTCAGTAGCGACAATCTTCTGATTATTTTTGGGGGGAGATTCAGCAAGGTAAATCAAATCTAAAGTTACTAAACCGACAAATAACCCACGATCCGATTTTGGATTTTGGATTTTGGACGATCCGTTTGTCATATATGTTCGTATAGCTGCATAAATTATTATTTTTAACTCTTTCTTGTACAGACGCGATGAATCGCGTCTCTCTTGTTTCTCCTGCACAGACGCGATTCATCGCGTCTCTACAAAAACTCCTAACTTTCTCTTATGCAAACCGATCCAAAACCAAGAACACTTTACGTTGTCGGTACACCCATTGGCAACTTGGAAGATATAACCTTTCGGGCGGTGCGAATTTTGCAGACTGTGGATATCATTGCTGCGGAAGATACCCGTCACACAGGGAAATTATTACAGCATTTTCAAGTTAAAACTCCCCAGGTGAGTTACCACGAACACAATCGTACCAGTCGCATCCCAGAATTATTAGAGCATTTAATTAACGATAAAGCGATCGCACTTGTGAGTGATGCGGGAATGCCAGGTATTTCCGATCCTGGATATGAACTGGTGAAAGCCTGCATTGAGGCGGGGATTTCAGTAGTTCCCATTCCTGGCGCTAGTGCAGCAATTACCGCTTTGAGTGCATCTGGATTACCAACAGATAGGTTTGTCTTTGAAGGCTTTCTTCCGGCGAAAACTCAACAGAGACAAGAATATTTAGAATCTCTGCAAACAGAATCTCGTACATTGATTTTCTACGAATCGCCTCACCGCTTGCGAGATACTTTACAAGACTTAGCACAAGTTTGGGGAAGCGATCGCCAAATTGTGCTAGGACGGGAGTTAACAAAATTGTATGAGGAATTTTGGCGGGGGACAATTGCCGAAGCGATCGCTCACTACAGCCAACGAGAACCCCAAGGTGAATATACATTAGTCGTGGCAGGAATTCCAGCCAGTCAGCCCCAACTGACAGAAGAGGAATTGAAAGCCGAATTGAAACTTTTAATTAGTCAGGGAATATCGCGATCGCAGGCTAGCCGTCAGTTAGCAAAATTTACCTCCCTTCCCCGTCGCCAACTTTATCAACTAGCTCTTTCTTTGGTCGTTACTCCTGAGTCTTGAACCACTAATAAAATACTACTAGGGCTTACGCAAAACTATAACCTGTAGAAGCAATTTATCTAGATACAGAAAGGCTTTCCGTAGGGTATTTCCCCTACCGGATAATTCAAATGATATCTAAAGATTTTTGATTTTAGTTCTCTAGATAGATCGGTAATTTTAGAGGCAAACTTTAATATGAAATAGTCGAAAGGAAACGACAAAGCACATTCTCACAAAGGAAAGATTCAATGACTAACATTATTGCTTGGCTGGTTTTGGGTTTAATTGCAGGCGCGTTAGCTAAGTTATTTTATCCAGGAACCCAAGGTGGCGGTATTCTCTCCACGATTATATTAGGAATACTTGGAGCGGTAGTCGGTGGTTATTTGGGTCAAGTTTTACTAGGGAGTAGTTCAGCAGCCGCCGCATCTGTAGGAGCTTTATCTTTGGGAAGCATTTTATTTGCTGTTCTGGGTGCTATGCTACTGATTTTCCTATGGGGTTTACTGACTCGCCGAGCTGTATAATTACCTTCAATTAGCTAATAATCTTGGGAATCACTTCTAACTGCAATAAACCGATAAAATGACATTAGAAAAAGAGCGAAGAACTATAGTAGTTTTCGCTAAATGTTCCGATGCACAATTGGCACTTCAGGAACTAAAAGCTTCTAATTTTCCAATGCACAAAGTTTCTGTAATTGCAAAAAATGCAGAAGAACAAAGTGATATTGCTGGTGTTGAAGTTAAAGATAGCACTAGCAATACATCCTCAGAAGACACCGATCGAGCTTTTACTGGTAGTGCTTTAGGCGATTTGAATGACTTATTAGCTGGTCTAGTCTGCTGGGTAGTTCCTGGTGTAGGCCAAGTCATGGTAGCCGGCGCACAAGCAATAGCGATCGCTAGCAATCTAGCAAGTTGTTTACCGGATGTATTGGTAAGTTTAGGAATTCCTAAAGAGCAAGCAGAGGGTTACAGCGATCTAGTCTGTAAAGGTTATCATTTGGTGATGATAACCGGCATAGACATAGAAATTCGTCTAGCTAAGAGGATTTTTAATCGCCGCGATCTTCAACATTCGGGTGTTTATGAGCCATACTCCACCCCAAATAGCCGTTATAAGCACGCTATTGGTGTTTTTTCTAAGTACTATAATCTAGAAAGAGCGCTTACTGAACTGAGAACTGCTGGTTTTCCGATGAGTCAAGTATCAATAATTGCTAAAATTACCAGCAAAATAAGTGATATTACTGACATGAATATCAGCAGTTCTCAAGATATTTACCCCACTTTAGGAATTCCTAACGATCTCGCCAGATATTATCAGCATCAGGTCGCAGGTGGAAATTATCTAGTAGTCATAAAAGGCACTGATATCTACATAGCAGGTGCAAGAGCGATTTTAGAAAGTAACAATATCCAAGATTTTAGTATACATAGCCAATCTGAACTTGATTTGGCTAGAAGCGATCGCTAGAGTATTACTAACTTCTAGTTAAACTCAATAACGTGAAATTTATAGGGAAAGTATATTTTTTTATATAGATGAAATAGTTTACGTAAGTATATATTGCCTTTTAAAACCCTAGTTTTCTAGCATAATATTGCTTACAATAACTAAGGTTAAGGTTGTTCTTAATATTGGTGTACAATGGTGATGGTATTTTATCCATCCGCAAAAACTACTATATTTAACGTTTACAGAAAATGAAGTTCATTTCCTCTGTCCTATCTGCTTAATTGTATTATTCCAGATTTTTATCTATTCCTCAAGTGGTTTAACTTTCACTAGAGAATATTAAAATCTTGTGAAATTATTTAATCTCCTCCAAGGTTTTTTTGAGAAAAAGATGATGTCAAATTAAATCTAAGCGACAACAAGAGGTTAGCCTTAGAGTAAAATAATATCTGTTTCAAATAGTAAAATACTCGTCTCATAACCAATCCTACCCATTTTCGGTTCTGAGCCCATTTCCATTTCTACAAGATACGACCCGTTTCCAGAGTTAGGATGACATTCTCTTATGGTTCCCAATCCAACAATAAATTCTACCTTTTGCCCTTTGCAGAATCTAGGTCTTGCTATGTCAATTACTGCGATCATAAAAATCAACCTGTTTTTGTAAAGTCTGATGTTAAATTTATAATCTAAGAACAACTGTTTAAATATCCACCGCAATGCAATATTAAATTTTCAAAAAAATTGTTGCTTCTTTTGAAAGAGATTATGCTATTTAAAGGGTTGAAATTTATTAAAATATAAAAACGTTAGAAAAATTTATTTAGAAAATTATTTAAAATAACGTTACATTTATATATATAGAATTAAAGTTGATAATATTTGCCGTACCAAAAACTAGGCATATCCCAGATAAACAAAACATCCTACAGTTAATTTAGATAGTTAGAACATAATCGAAATAGTCTGAAAAACAGAAATAATTTAAATACCTGCCTGGAATAATGTTTAACCGTTTGAAGATTGGAACCAAGATTGGAGTAAGTTTTGCCTTGAGTTTGGCAACTCTGACCACCATTGGTCTAATCTCCTACCAAAGCACGAACGATCTAATTGAAACTTCGCGCAAAGAAACTCATACCTACCAGGTGCTAAGTCAGCTTGAAGACCTCAATCTGCAACTGACAAATGCTGAAACTGGTCAACGTGGTTACATTATTACGGGCGAACAGCGCTATTTAGAACCTTATAACGCTGCAATTGAATTACTGAATCAAAAAGTTAAGGAGCTTCAAAGGTTAACAGCAGATAACCCCAACCAACAAAATCGACTTGATACTTTGCAGCCACTGATAACTCAAAGAATGGCTGTAATGAAAGATGTCATTGAGCTACGGGAAGGCCAGGGTTTAGAAGCTTCCCAGAAAGCTATCCTGACAGACCAGGGTAAACAGCTAATGGATCAGATTCAGAAAGTTATCCAGGCGATGAAAACTGAGGAGAATGCACTGCTGAAACAGCGCTCTGAGAGAGCAAGAGCAGCTGGCCGGCAAACGATCGCCAGTATTGTCTATAGTATTCCCTTATTTTCTTTAATTTTAGGTTTGATCGGATTTGCCTTGACCAGACATATCTCAGCACCTCTAAAGCAAGTTTCTGGTTTGGCAGAAAAAATGGCGGATGGGGATTTATCGGTGAGTTTACCAGATAGCGATCGCTACGATGAAATTGGCGTGTTGACGCGCACCTTCAACCAGATGATCGTTAATCTGCGAAATACAACTCAAAAAAATGAAGAGCAAAACTGGTTAAAGTCTAACTTAGCTGAATTTACCCAGATGCTCCAAGGGCAGCGAAATCTGGAAGTTGCGTCTAGCTTGATATTGTCGAATTTAGCGCCACTGGTTGGGGCATCACAGGGCGTTTTTTATGCAATGACCTCTATAGACGACCAACCAGTACTGAAGTTGTTGAGTAGTTATGCTTACAAAGAACGAAAAAACTTAGCCAATCAGTTTCGCTTGGGCGAAGGATTGGTGGGACAATGCGCTCTAGAAAAACAAAGAATCCTCCTCACAGAAGTTCCTAGTGACTATATCCGCATCAGTTCCGGCTTGGGAGAATCACCACCGCTAAATATTATTGTTTTGCCTATAATGTTTGAGACGCAGGTGAGTGCCGTAATTGAACTTGCCTCTTTTGGATCTTTGAGCCATCTGCATCTGACATTTTTAGAGCAATTAAGTGAAAATCTGGGCGTATTTTTAAATAACATCGCCTCACAATTGCAAACCCAGCAACTACTTGAAGAGTCTGTTGCTTTAACAGAAGAACTGCAAACTCAGCAAGAAGAACTACAGCAGAGCAATCAACGTTTAGAAGAACAGGCGCACGAGTTGGAGGAATCACAATTTCTTGTCAAGCAGTCTAACGAAGAATTACAGCAACTAAATGAGGAGTTAGAAGAAAAGGCAGAACTGTTAGAAGTTCAAAATCGGGAAGTCGCTCGTAAGAACCAGGAAGTTGAAAGGGCGAGGAAGTCTTTGGAAGAAAAAGCTGAACAACTGGCTTTGTCTTCCAAATATAAGTCGGAATTTCTGGCGAATATGTCCCACGAATTACGGACACCCCTAAATAGCTTGTTAATTTTAGCTAGGCTGTTAGCAGATAATTCTCTAAACAACTTGACCGATAAACAGGTAGAGTACAGCCGGACTATTTACTCGGCTGGCACTGATTTGCTGGAATTGATCAATGACATTCTAGATTTAGCCAAAATTGAGTCGGGTACGATGTCGCTCGATATTGAGCAAATTGCTTTTGCAGATTTGGCAACATCTCTAGAACAGACTTTCCAGCAACTTGCCCACAATAAAGAACTCAGTTTTACTGTTGAACTGGATAGTAAGTTACCACCGACAATTTATAACGATTCTAAACGTCTGCAACAAGTGCTGAAAAATCTCCTAGCTAACGCCTTTAAGTTTACTGAACGGGGAGGCGTGAAGTTAGAAATTAGTATGTCTTCTGACGCAGCCGAAATTGATAATCCGATGATTGCTTTTGCTGTTAGCGATACGGGTATAGGCATTCCAGCCGAGAAACAGAAGGTTATTTTCGAGGCATTTCAGCAGGCAGATGGCACAACCAGCCGCAAGTATGGCGGCACTGGCTTGGGTTTGTCCATCAGCCGAGAATTGGCTCAACTGTTGGGAGGGAGAATTGAATTAGTCAGCAAACCAGGGCAGGGAAGCACCTTCACTCTCTACCTACCCAGACGACAGGAAAAGAATAGTCAAAGTACTTTTACACCGCCTCAGCCAATCACAATCCGCCAAGCATCGACTAGAAAAGAAGTGCCTCTGGTAGAAAACAGACCCACAACTGTGGACACCTCTCCAACCGCGAAAGTACTTACCAACCTCCCCCAAGAAATTCCAGATGACCGGGAAATAATTCAACCGGGCGATCGCATTTTGCTAATTATCGAGGATGATGATAAATTCGCCCGCATCTTACTAGATATGGCTCGTGAGCAGGGTTTTAAGGCTATAGTTGCCTTACAGAGCAAACAAGGTCTAGCACTCGCGCAACAGTTTAAGCCCGATGCAATTATGCTAGATATTTATATGCCAGAAATGGATGGTTGGACGGTGCTGGATCGTCTAAAGCATAAACCAGATACCAGGCATATACCAGTACATATACTTTCCGTAGATGAAAGACAGCAACGGGGATTACAGCTAGGAGCAATTACTTACCTACAAAAACCTGTTTCTCCAGAAGCGCTAACTCAGGTATTGACTGATATTAAAGGTTTTATTGAGCGTCAGGTAAGAAATCTCCTCATCGTAGAAGACGATCCCGTACAAGCCCAAAGTATTATCGAATTGATTGGTAATGGTGATGTCCAGAGTACAGCAGTAGGTACGGGAGCAGAAGCGCTGTTGATTTTGCGATCGCAGCACTTTGACTGTATGGTACTGGATCTTGGTCTGCCTGATATGAGCGGGTTTGCACTAATTGAGCAAATCAAGAAAGAACCCAGACTGTTGAAACTGCCAATTATCGTTTATACCGGCAAAGAACTCAGCCGCCAAGAAGAAACCCAACTGCGCGGATTAGCAGAGACAATTATCATTAAAAATGTGCGATCACCAGAGCGGTTATTAGACGAAACGGCCCTGTTTTTGCATCGAGTGCAAGCAAATTTGCCCCCACCAAAGCGTCAAATGCTAGAGCAACTACATCAAAATGACCCGGTGCTAGCTAATCGGAAAATTTTGATTGTAGATGATGACTTGCGGAATATTTTTGCCCTGACCAGCTTCTTAGAAAGCTATCAAATGCAAGTGCTGTTTGCCGAAAATGGCATAGATGGCATAGAGAGACTGCAAAGTAATCCTGACATAAATATAGTATTGATGGATATTATGATGCCGGAAATGGATGGTTACGAAACCACCCGCGCCATCCGCCAGCAACAACAGTTTCGCTCACTACCAATAATTGCTTTAACTGCTAAAGCTATGCCAGGTGATCGCGAAAAGTGCATCGAAGCTGGAGCCTCTGACTACATTACCAAACCTGTAGATACTGAGCAACTACTTTCACTACTCCGCGTTTGGCTGTATCGGTAAGGGGGCAGGGGGAGAAAGAGTTTTCTGTAAACCAGCTTGGAAGCTCGAACTATTTGTGTCGTAATCTCAGTACAGAAAGTTTTAAACTACTAAAAGCCCACACTGCACCCAATCAAGGGGTCAGCGTGGGTAATTTTTGCCTGTAACACGAAGACAGTTTAGCGGAACATACTACTAACTGAAGTATCTTCATGAATCCGCCAGATAGTTTCTCCTAAGAGATTAGCTACTGACAACACCACTAGTTGGGGAAAACGATTGTTTTCTGGTATGGGGATCGTGTTGGTGACAATAACTTCCTCAAACAAACCACTGGATAATCGCTCCATCGCTGGTGGGGAAAATACTGCATGAGTTGCACAGGCGTATACCTGACGCGCTCCTTCTTCACGCAGTAATCTTGCTCCTTCTGCGATCGTGCCGCCAGTGTCGATCATGTCATCCACCAACACTGCCGTTTTGCCTTTAACATCGCCGATGACATTTAACACTTCTGCAACATTATGTGCCTGACGACGTTTGTCAATAATCGCCAGGGGAGCATCATTCAGTTTTTTGGCAAATGCTCTGGCTCGTGCTACACCGCCAACATCGGGGGAAACAACCACAAGATCGGGCAATTGCTTGCTTGCTAGATAATCCAGCAATACTGGAGAACCGTAAACATGGTCAAAGGGAATATCGAAATAGCCTTGAATTTGCGCCGAGTGTAAATCCATTGCTAGAACGCGGTTGGCACCTGCTTCGGTGATCAAGTTAGCAACCAGCTTGGCAGTGATTGACTCTCGTCCTGCCGTTTTGCGATCGGCACGAGCATAGCCATAGTAGGGAATTACTGCCGTCACCTGTCGCGCCGAAGCTCGACGACAGGCATCAACCATAATCAATAATTCCATCAAATGATCGTTCACGGGTTGACAGCATGGCTGAATTAAATAGACATCACAACCCCGAATTGATTCTTGGATTTGAACGTAAAGTTCTCCATCCGCAAATCTTTTGCGAATCATTGGGCCCAAGTCCATCCCGACATAACGAGCGACTTCTTGAGACAGAGGTAAATTGGCAGAGCCCGAAAACAGCCGCAAGCGATGATTATCATTCATTCCCGTTGAAGATGCTTGCACTTTGAAAGTTGCAGAACTAAGAACAGCAGATCCTCTATTTGAATTCATAGCAATATTATCATTAAAGATTTAATAGATTTAACTGAGAAATAGCCTAAAAAAAACATCTGTGAGTTTTATTAAAGCTTCCATACAAAATTTAAGCATTTCTCCATAAAATTATCATTCGCTAACTGTCTAATTTTCTTTGGAAGCAAACCATTGATAGCTTAACTGATATCAAGTCCGTCCAGTAAGATGTATAATTCAAATTTTTGAGTTGAGACAAACAACCTCAAGCTATCAAAGATTGGTGTACTAGATTGCTTCTTCTAAATACATCATTTATTACTGACAGTAAAGTATTTATAACTTTAAGTGGTATTGAAGTTTCTTCTTAGACAAGGAGCATTTGGAACTAAGTGTTTAAGTTGTATCCTATTATATTCTACGATACTAGCAATAAATAAGTAAACTGGCAGATTTAATTTTAAGTTTTAATTCACACAATAAAATTCCAAAATAGTTGTATTTAAACAAACTCTCATAGGTGTGGTTTTCGTGCAAGGCTGACAGCGCCAAGCTGCGCTAATTTTTGTTCTTCTTCCCCCAGTGATCTTCTGGGGAGCAATGCTCTAAAAGTGAGATGGGTAACAGGGTAGGCAGGGGAAGAGAAGGAAATAAGTCTATTCATGACTATTTCACTAGAAAAATTCCTCAAATCTTCTCTTTACTCTCCCTGCCTCCCCTGCTCCCCTTGCCCCCTGTATCGTGGACAGTTCTTAAAGTTGCATAAGACACTTGAAACGTGACTTTGCGTATACTCCTAACTGGGGGTATACCCATTAGGTAAGGTAGAATATCGCTGCATGTAACTGTGTCGCCTCTCGGACTTAATCTTGGTGGGTGACTTCCTCCTCAGTTGCTCCTACACTCAATCAATCGCTCATGCAACCACCCATTACAGTTGGCACTGTCTTGCAAAACCGTTACCGCATAATTCAAATTCTCGGACAAGGAGGATTTGGTAGAACCTATCTGGCAGAAGATCAGAGGCGATTTAACGAACTGTGCGCGATCAAGGAATTGATTTCAACAGCAACGGAGGCTTCGGCTTGGGAAAAGGCAAAGGAGCTTTTTCACCGAGAAGCTGCCATTTTATATCAAATCGAACATCCACAAGTCCCCAAATTTCGGGAAAGATTTGAGCAAGACCAACGCTTATTTTTGGTGGAGGACTATGTTGCAGGTCAAACTTATCGAGCGATGCTGGCTGAACGTCAAGCTGTTGGTAAAACCTTCACAGAGGCTGAAGTATTGCAGCTGATACAGTTGTTGTTGCGTGTTTTAGAGCATATTCACAGTCGAGGGATCATTCATCGAGATATCTCGCCAGAAAACATTATTTTGCGAGATAGTGACGCTAAACCTGTGTTAATTGACTTTGGGGTGGTAAAGGAACTAGCAACACGTTTGCGATCGCCAGAGAGTGCCATGCCCGAAACCACTGTGGGAAAATTAGGCTACTCTCCTAGCGAACAAATGCAAACAGGGGGGGCTTACCCTAGCAGTGACTTGTATGCATTAGCGGTAAGCGCGATTGTTTTGCTGACTGGTAAAGAACCAAAGGATCTATTTGATGAAAACCAACTAACTTGGAATTGGCAGCGATGGGTAAAGGTGAGTCCGCGATTTGCTGTAGTGTTGAATCGAATGTTGAATCATATACCGAGCGATCGCTATCAGAGTGCTGCTAGTGTATCTCAAGCACTACAACCTTTAGAACAAGTCAGTCTTCCTCCCCTGAATGCGTCTAATTTGCAGACAATGGCTGTTAGCCGCCGTCCTGACTCAGTACCACCACCAGCTTCGCCGAAGAAACAACCCGATCCTGTGATTCCACCAAGTTCCACTAGTTCAGTCTTGGATAATCCGTTAGCGATCACAGCAATTGCCACTGCTGTAGTCTTTGTCGCCGGATTTGGTTCTTGGGCATTAGTCAGTTCAATCCGCAGTCAGTCGAAACCATCACCAACTGAAACGCTTCCACAAAATTTCCCTTCACCAGTTATTTCTGGTGGTACTACGTTCACAGCCACACCCACACCCACCACTGAGCAACCTATTTCTAGGCGGCTCAATCTGGGAGCAAATAACACAGCCATAGTTACAGATACTCTCAAAACAAATCAAATCATCCGCTATACTTTTTTTGGACAGAAAGGTGACAAGTTAACTGCATTGATTGACCCAACAAGCAGCGTATTGCTCACAGTTTTAAGTCCCAATGAACAACCACTTGCTCAAAATACTCAACCAATAACAGCTTATGAAGGCATATTGCTAGTTACTGGTAGATATACTATTGAGTTAACACTGGCTTCGGGAGTTGCCGAAAGCAATTACAACCTCAATGTTTCATTAGAAAAATCAGTCAAACCAATTCCCACCGAGACACCGATTCCCGTTCCTACAGAGACACCGCTCCCAATTCCTACAGAAACACCCCTCCCAATTCCCACTGAGACACCGATTCCCATTCCTACAGAGACACCGCTCCCAATTCCTACAGAAACACCCTTCCCAATTCCCACAGAGATACCGATTCCAACTCCGCCCACTGGTGAAACGCCAACCTTGCCGCCAGTTAATGAAACACAACCATTTTCTGGCCAAAGAAATTAATGTTAAACACACTACTGATTACTGGAACTGATACCGAAGCTGGCAAAACTGTTTTAACAACAGCCTTAGCAGCCTATTGGCAAAAATATTACCCGCAGCGTAGCTGGGGAATCATGAAACCGATTCAATCGGGGATTGGCGATCGCGAGTGGTATCAAAAGCTATTTGCGCTAGAACAATCTTCAGAGGAAATTACACCGTTATACTTTGAAGCACCTTTAGCCCCTCCCATCGCCGCCGCACGAGAAAATCGCCAAGTCGATTTAGCTCTTGTGTGGCAAGCTTTGTCTAAGTTGCGATCGCAACGTGATTTTGTGCTTGTAGAAGCCTTGGGAGGGTTAGGTTCGCCGGTAACTGACGAGTTAACCGTAGCTGATTTAGCTGGAGAATGGCGTTTACCAACGGTATTGGTAGTACCAGTTAGATTGGGTGCGATCGCTCAAGCTGTGGCAAACGTTGCATTAGCTAGGCAATCGCGCGTTAATCTCAAAGGCATTATTCTGAACTGCATACAACCTCGAACAGATGCAGAAATAGCCGACTGGACACCACAGCAATTAATTCAATCACTTACTAACATGCCAGTTTTAGGCTGCTTACCCTATTTAGATAATCTGACTGATTTAGATAAACTTGCTCAAATAGCGTCAGATTTAGATTGGGAAACACTGACACTTTGAATTTGTCATTTGTCATTGGGCATTGGGCATTGGGCATTGGGAAAGAGGAGGGAGGAGTTCTTCAATTTTGAATTTTGAATTGATTTCTCCCTTATTCCCATGCCCCATGCCCCATGCCCGATTTATTACGATAGACTAAGTTAGCTGTACTTAAACTAGCTTGTCTTCATAATGGTTTCTACCTTTCCCAATTCCTCGTCTGTTGATCTATCTCGCATCCGGCTGGCAATTCGCTCATTGCAACCGCAATTAGTAGAGTGGCGGCGGCGATTGCATCAACAACCAGAGTTGGGTTTTCAAGAAAAGCTGACGGCTGAGTTCGTATCACAAAAGCTGCAAGAGTGGGGAATTGAGCATCAAAGTGGCATTGCTCACACTGGCATTGTTGCCACCATCAAGGGTAACAAATTAGGTGCAGAGAAAGTTTTAGCGATTCGGGCAGATATGGATGCTTTGCCAATCCAAGAACTTAACGAAGTACCCTATAAATCGCAGCATGATGGAGTGATGCACGCTTGCGGACATGATGGACATACTGCGATCGCATTAGGTACAGCTTATTATCTGCAACAGCATCGCCAAGACTTCTCCGGTACAGTGAAAATTATCTTTCAGCCAGCAGAAGAATCACCAGGAGGCGCAAAGCCGATGATTGAAGCTGGAGTCCTGAAAAATCCTGATGTTGACGCGATTATTGGTTTGCATTTGTGGAATAATTTACCCTTGGGAACAGTGGGTGTCCGTGCTGGGGCGTTGATGGCAGCTGTGGAGTGCTTTAACTGCACAATTTTGGGCAAAGGTGGACACGGCGCACTACCCCATCAAACTGTTGACTCTGTAGTAGTTGCTGCCCAAATTGTAAATGCTCTGCAAACCATTGTCGCCCGGAATGTGAATCCCATTGATTCGGCTGTGGTAACGGTGGGCGAACTTCATGCTGGAACCAAGCGGAATGTGATTGCTGATACAGCGCGAATGAGTGCTACTGTCAGGTATTTTAATCCTAGTTTGAAAGGCTTTTTCAACCAGCGTGTTGAGCAGATTATTGCTGGAATTTGTCAAAGTCATGGTGCGAGTTATGACTTAGAATATTGGGCACTTTATCCACCAGTAATTAATGATATTAAGATAGCGGAATTGGTGCGAACTGTAGCTGAAGAAGTGGTAGAAACCCCGTTGGGTATTGTGCCAGAATGCCAAACTATGGCTGCTGAAGATATGTCATTTTTCTTGCAAGAGGTTCCTGGTTGCTATTTCTTTTTAGGTTCTGCCAATCCAGAGAAAGATTTGGCGTATCCTCATCATCATCCCCGGTTTGATTTTGACGAAACGGCGTTGGGAATGGGTGTGGAAATATTTGTTAGATGCGTGGAGAAGTTTTTGAATTAATTGAGTGGGTGTAAATTAGCTGTTTTTTTACCCTGTTTAATTTACACCCAACTTTCCCAAGAAATTTCTCTTACTTGTCGCATTCGCTCAAAGTCGCTATCAGATGAAACAAGAGTCAATGAATGACGTAAAACTGTAGCAGCTATCCAGAGGTCATTTTCACTAATGCCTATGATATTTAGTTTGGTTGTTTTACGTTTATTTTTTTCTTTTGGGCCAAATTGTTTGATAATTTCTGATTTAAAATCACCGTAGATTTCTGTTGTTTCTTTGTCGATCCCGTCTAGGTTAATTCGTTTGAGAAATGCATTAATTTTTATTAAATTAGCAGCTTTTTGATGTGAGTTTTGTGCCATAAAGTGCAACTCATTAGCAACAATAACACTGGTTGCTAATTGTACCTGACCAAGCGATCGCAAGTGATTTACAACGCCAGGCACACCTTCTATCAAAAAGGAACAGTGATTAGTATCCAAGAGATAGATAATTAAAATTCTAGAGGTATCCGACTGTCATGAACTAGTTGCAGGCATTCTCTAATATCTGAACCTTCCCAACTACCGACAAATTCTAATAAATCTTCAGCAGTAGAACCTGTTAAGGTATGCTCTGTTGTAACCGTTTGAGCAGGTTTGGTATCTGAAGATATACTATTTTTTTCATGTTTGACTTGCAAAAATTGTACAAAGTCTAAAATTTCTTGTAATAATGGTTCAGGTAATTTTTCTAATTCTTGGTTAATTTGTTCTTTAATAGTCATTATTACCCCTGTGTTTACATGGTTGAAAAACTGGGTATTGATTTATTATCTAATATAGATTACGGTTTTTTTGTTTGCGAAGTGTGCGTCCTAGTGCGTCGCCTATTTAAACAGTGCCAGGTAACGAAAAGCTATAACCCGCAAGGCTTCGTGGAATATATCTTGTTCACAAAGTTTTACAAATCTCGAAAACCTTTATAGATTACAATTTACAAGTCTGGACGCGAGAGAAGAAGTAGAAATAAAGTGATCACGACTCGACGGTTTAGCTTGGTATGCATTGCTTGGTAGGTAACTGCAAAACCGCCACCACCCAAGTATTTTTCTATTTTGTATTTGCCGTTGTATATTAGCTGTCCGTCTTGCCAGAACATACGCCCAGATTTATTAATGGCTAATGTTGATTGTGACACGCTTTTTGTGAGTTCTCGTGGTTGGCGTTGCTGAATAAGCTCACGCAGAAGCGCAGAGAAGAAGATTGAGGTCTTCTGACTACTGCTGAACTAACTATTGGAGTCGCAAAAGCAGCTAATGTGACTTGAAAACTAACTATTGAAGTCGCAAAAGCAGCTAATGTGACTTGAAAACCAACTATTGGAGTCGCAAAAGCTACTAATGCGACTTGAAAACCAACTATTGGAGTTGCAAAAGCTACTAATGCGACTTGAAAACTAACTATTGGAGTTGCAAAAGCTACTAATGCGACTAAAAACTAACTATTGGAGTCACAAAAGCTACTAATGCGGCTGCTGATCTAACTATTGCGTAGGCGTAGCTGGTCGTTATTACCTATTTTGTGGTTGAGTGGAGACGCGATCGCAGAAGTTGTGTTATAAAAACGGGCAAAGTCTTACAAAATACGAAAATCTTTACTATGAAGCTTTTTCAGTAAATGCGTAATTTCTACATCAATGGCATCAAATGCTACTGTAACTAATCAACTTTTAGCGTTTAATCATCAGTAATCTTTAAAAAATTGCAAAAATAATGTTAAGTATACCTATTAACTTAAATTTACCTCGTATACCCCGTTTAATAACTTCTTTACCTGGGCCTCGCGCTCAAGCAATTGTACAACGCGATCGCGCGGTAACTTCCCCTTCTTACACCCGCGATTACCCATTAGTTGTATCTCGCGGCCAGGGCTGTATGATTGAAGATGTGGATGGCAATGTATTTCTGGATATGACCGCAGGTATTGCCGTTACCGCCACCGGACACGCCCACCCGGAAGTCGTCAAAGCAATTCAGGAACAGTCGGCGCGTCTGCTGCACATGTCAGGGACGGATTTTTATTATGAACCGATGGTGGAACTGGCGGAACAACTAGCGATTCGCGCCCCTTTTCCTCAACTACAGAGTCACAGTGCATTCCCTGCAAAAGTATTTTTCACCAATTCCGGGGCAGAGTCAAACGAAGGAGCGATTAAACTAGCTAGATATTACACCAAGCGATCGCTAATTGTGGCTTTCTTAGGTGCATTTCACGGACGCACTTATGGGGCAATGTCTCTCACTGGTTCTAAAGCAGTGCAGCGAGCGAATTTTGGGCCTTTAGTTCCTGGGGTAACTCATATTCCCTACGGCACTCACGCCAGCTTAGATTACCTGGAAAAACAGCTATTTGGGACAATTTTACCACCGCAAGAAGTAGCCGCAATCGTAGTCGAAGCAATTCAGGGAGAAGGCGGGTATATCGTACCAGAGGATGGTTTTTTGAAACGGATTCGGGATATTTGCGATCGCCACGGTATTCTGATGGTAGTGGATGAAGTGCAAGCGGGAATGGGGCGGACAGGTCGCTTATTTGCGATCGAGCATTGGGGTGTGATGCCTGATATTATTACCACTGCCAAAGGTATCGCCAGTGGTCTGCCATTAGGTGCGATACTTGCCAGACCAGAGTTAATGACTTGGCCTCCAGGTTCTCACGCTACCACATTTGGCGGTAATCCCGTTGCTTGTGCTGCTGGTATTGCCACACTACAATTGCTGGAAAGTGGTTTGATGACCAACGCTACCCAGATGGGAGAATTCTTACAAGCTAGTCTTACCGAGTTGCATCAAAGATTTCCGAGAGTATCGCCGCCACGAGGTAAAGGTTTGATGGTAGCCGTGGATTTATTGGATGAACAGGGTAATCTCGATCATAAATTGCGCGATCGCATTATTCAAGAAGCTTTTTTACGCGGTTTATTATTACTAGGTTGCGGTAAAGCGGCAATTCGTTTCTGTCCCCCTCTAGTTATCGACAGCGACCAAATTCAAATCGCCCTTCAGATTATCAGTGATATTTTAAGTTCTTAAAAAATAATAGGGAATGGGGAGTCGCGGGAAGTAAATAACCAATACCCAATGCCCCATGCCCAATGCCCAATCCCCAAATACTTTATGAAACCCGAAATAGCCTTAAATTTATGGAAATTACTTTGGCAAGAATACAGCGCCAGAGTAAATCATGCCCGTACCTACCAGCAAATGATAACTACTGCGGGTGGGACTGTTGCCAACGACCACATCGCCTTTAGGTCTTTGCGTTTATTAGTAGATAGTCCACAGGGTCAAGTTAATTTAGGAATTGACTATCTCGCACAATTTGCAGAAGCTTTGGGTTACGTGGCGGCTGGGGAGTATAATTTTGCTCAAACTCATCTATATGCCCGTCATTATCGCCATCCCCAGCAAGATGAATTTAACTTACCCAAACTCTTTATCAGCGAGTTGATTGTTGATGAACTGCCTGCTAATATTGCTCAACTCATCTCTAAAACAGTATCTGCAATCCCACACCAACTAACCTCAGCCGTTACTCTTCTCAAAAAAGATGCGGAGATTGAAACCATTGCCAAACAACTTCAGCAAGTCTTTACCCGTCCTTGGCTACCTCCTAAGCGTTCTGTTGTAGAAGAGGTCAATCAGATTACTCAATATGGGGCTTGGGTGTTGCTGCACGGGTATGGTGTCAACCATTTTACAGGCTACGTCAACGGACAGAACACCCCAGAATATCCAGATATTGATACTACCGCTAGTGGTTTGGCTCATTTGGGTGTACCAATGAAAGCAGAGATAGAGGGAAATATTGCCTGTGGTTTGCGGCAAACTGCAACTCAAGCTGTAACAGAAATGGTGACAGTGCTAGATGATAACAGTGGCGCAGAAATTCAGATCCCTTGGACTTACGCTTATTATGAAATTGCCCAGCGTTATCTAGTCGAAATCGAGCCTGGAAAGCAGATACTTTTCGATGCTTTTTTAGGAAGTAATGCCCAGCAATTGTTTGAAATGACTCGTCTATCTAAATAAACCTCATCTATGTTGAAACTTACCTTTGTGTTGCCCACTATCATTATTAATAGGTGCAACACCAACTAAACGAGAGATTTATTTGGCAGTTAATTGACACAAATCTGAAAAGGGATACTAAACCTTAAAAACTAAGCGATCGCCTATTGTGGAAGGGTGAGCGATCGCCTTACGGAAAACCTCAAAAATAAAGCGATCGCTTTGTGTAGACATTCAATTCTCAATAGCTGCTCAAATTTCTTCGCGTATTAGTCGTGAATTAGATTCTAGGATTTATTCTGGGGTTTTGCCAACAGCTAATTTCTTTATAATCAACTCAACAGTAATGCATATTCTAACAATCACGGGTTTCCAGGTCATCGTTTTATGATCGGATACAATTAATTGTTTGAAAGGCTTTTGCATTGTTCTTGGTTATTTACGTTATTATATATACTTGAGCTAGTAGCCTTTTTGTGTACATTTACTATCAGCCACAAGCATCACTGATTAAGCATATTACGGAGGTATTTTTGTGGATAGAATTACCAAAAGTTTGATAGAAGCTTTTCTAAAAGAACATGAAATAGAATCAGAAGGAGAAGCAATAGATTTTGAAAAATTTTGTAACTACTGCGTACTTTCACGAGAGTATCCTGAGACTTTTAAAGTAGAAGATGTTTCTGTAGGCAGTTCAAATGATACTGGGCTTGATGGTATCGCTATTATTGTAAATGGTAAACTTGTAGATTCTATTGAAGAAGTTGATGATTTAGCTGATATCAATAAACGTATGGAAGCAACATTTATCTTTATTCAGTCTAAAACATCAAACACTTTTGATAGTGGAGATATGTTAAAGTTCTTTGAGGGAGTTTCAGATTTTTTTGCAGAAGAACAACCAGTTTTAGAACGCAATGAAATGGTTGAATATAAAGCAAAAATAGCAACACATATATACTCTAAAAAAAGTAGTATGATGGTACGGGGAAGACCTTTATGTAAGATGTACTATATCACAACAGGTAAATGGACTGATGACAAGAACTTAGTCAGGCGTATGAGTGCTAAAAAACATGAAATTGAAGATAAAAACATCTTTGAAAAAGTAGAAATTCAGGCACTAGGTGCTGATGAAATTAGAAAGCTTTATCAAAGTACAAAACTAGCATTAAGTACAGATATAGGAATCATATTTGATTTTTGAAAAAGACTACGAGATAATACTGAGGTAAATATCGGTCTAAGAGTGAACCATG
>NZ_JAAGOG010000340.1:0-5069 GCF_010747425.1 Nostoc sp. UIC 10630 | reverse complement strand
TACACAGTTGGAGAATCAGCTTTCCGTACAGGAAATTATTTTGACCGAAACACTGATAACAATGAAAACAAAGTCAACAACGCATTATTGACTTTATTCGGTGCATTGGCACATCTACCACACCGTAAGGCTTGGCATTTAAAATTAGTCGTCAGCTTACATGATGTCGCTCTAGCTGACGAATTGCAAAAAGTACTAAACGGAGAATATCAGCCAATACTTGCTGGCAAACAATCAGACGTGAAAGTAGAAGTCCTGAAAGTCGTACTAGAAGGGATGGGTGCATTGTTTGGGCATCAACTACCGAAAAAATTAACCATTTTAGATTTTGGCAATGGCACAACTCTGTATTCTCGTTACAACCAAGGGAAACGAGAAGTTCACACTGCCTACCCCACAGGCGTAGAAGTTCTCATTAATGATATTTCCCAAAAGATGAAGCATTTAAATGGCGGGAAAATTGGGGATGCCTCCAAGATCCGATTTTGTCTGGAAATGGGGCATACTCGGTACAGCCGGGATATTGATATCAAAGATGTATACAGTACTTGTTTGAAAGATTGGTATGAAAAATACTTGAAGAAAGTAGTGAATCTGACGCTTGATGCTAAACACCAAGGGGATGAAATCTGGGCGATTGGTGGAGGCTGCCTCTTACCTGGATTTAAGAAGCTTTTAGAGAAGAATGGGTTCAAAATACTGGACAACCCAGTGGAAGCTAATGTCTTTGGGCTTCTACAAATGGCAAAAGCCATCAGTAGCAAGAATTCGCCTACTACATCTCCTAACTGATCACAATGACAGAAAAATTTGACTTAGCTCCCATAAAAATTCGGCTTAAAGAAAACTACCGAGAACGCATATTTGCAGAGTCCCAACAACTAGGTAAAAGTTACCTGGAGACGCTTTACTTTATTATTGATTGCTATTTTGTTTTCATCAAGGCTGGATTAGCCACACAACAAGTAGCTTTTACGCCGATTACTACTGAGTCGAACAAACTTCCTTCAATGACTTCAACTCCATTGGTACAAGAGAAAGAAGAAGATTCTTCAAGCGAAACCTTCAGCCTTGACTTTGATTTGTAACCTCAAAGGAAGTTGTTAATTACACACAAGGTTATTCCACTATGACGCGAAAAGAATTTTTCCGCTAGAGTTGTCACTGAGCCGAAGATTTGTCTGTAGCATAGGATCTACTGTATTTTCAGCCCCTGACAATCGCAGAGCTTACATTAGAACTTTTTGCAATTCTTATCATTAGCTCTACTTTTTCTAACTGATTCCACAGACTTTCCACAGCTACTTCTACTATTTTCCACAGTTGTTTGACAAGATAATCGGCTTCTATTCATCCACTGGGGATTTTGTCATGACTGTAGCCATCACTCTGTCTTACGGAGTTTTTGTTAAGTTGCGTAAAGAAAATCTATCTCTAACCCTAGCTTTCACGTAATTATTTATTTTTTCTATATTTATGTTTAATATTTTGCAACATTGACAAACCAAGCCAGTCAGCACACAATAAATCGACTAGCCTTTGCCGTCTATTCCATCTTAAACATCGACTGTATAAAACTATTCAGTTGCTAGCACAGGTGGTTTGACAACTAAAGAATGGGGTGAAACAGGACAACTACTGCATCACCTCTGGCTTATTGTCCTTATTGATTTGCTTTTTCGGAAGCTTTGATCGCATGAACTCAACCCAAAACATCTTGACTAATCTTCCTGAAACACTACATCAGTCTTTAAACAGCTATCTAGAACAGCATCCTGATTGGGATGAACATCGCCTTATTACCGCAGCTATCTCACTGTTTCTGTTGCAAAATGCTGATGGAGATCGCCGTGTTTCCCAGGTTTATCTAGAAGCTCTGTTTCGCCGAGGCTAATTTACAACATACCTGAATCTGCTATTCCCTAAAAGTCATACTAAACAAAAGCTAAATTAAACGATACACTCAGAAAGATTTCTTGAGTCAGGATTAATGGCAAGCGAATCTGAGACAAAACCTAAAATATCTACTGCTGAATTACTGACACTTCCAGATGAGACACAAACTCAAGGGATCGCTGAATCAGTGGAAAATGCCCTAGATAGTGACGAAATCTTAAATTCACTCAAAACCTTACTTAGCACTTTAGAAAAGCTACAAAAAGTCCGCCTTGAAGCTGGTGATATTATACTTGTGATTGAGCAGATGCTTGATGGCGAAATCGTCAGAGGTGAAGAAATTGAAAAAGCCAAAACTGGTGCCAGCACGCTTAATCGCCTAGTTCGTGCTTATAGTGACCACCATGCTGCACTATTTAAATCACAACCTGCTCGTACTTTACTTGATCTTGTACTCAACTCCAATCCAGCTAATTAAAACTCGCTTTCATTTGTTTGTAAAAGATACATTAAACTCGAAAACTGAGTTTTCAATTTAAAAAGCCCTGTAAAAATCCAGGGCTCTGTTTTATATTGCAGTTTATTAAATGCCAGCTTAAAATCTTTGCCAGCGCTTTTTATACACATATTATCGCTCAATCGCTTGGGTAAAAATAGCGCAGAACTAACCAATTTCTACCCATCTTACCTGGGTATTCCCTTAATAATTTATTTAGACTTGCACACCCCTTTACCGAGAAATCACTTATCAACAGATTTTGCAGCTGCCTTACAGCAAGAGCCGAACAAGCCCTTATAACCTGCTTTGAATATACCGTAACGCTAGCAGGCGTTTGTTTCCAGGCTTTTTGTCAGGAATTTACCGCGATCGCACTCTGTAACATCTGCATAACATTCACATTTCATCCTTACCTGTGTGCCATCTCGGTATTATCGGCTGAATACTGATGATCTCGTGTTTGCTCAGAACTTACTTGATTATCGGCAGAGGCAACGGGAGGAAGGGGCGATTGCGCTTCATCAGTTGCCGCAACGACTGAAAAACATTACTCCCATTCGACCGAGAGCTAATCTGTCTCTGTTAGTAAAGCTGATGGTGAGCTAATAAAGAACAGATTGGGCACTAGCAAGTTGCTCTACTTTCAGTGTATTTCTGGAAAATAGATTGTGCCGTATGTAGTCTAAGATAAATATCAATTTAGCTCCTCTGCTTGGTAATCATTAATCACTTTGTCAAAAAATTCATAATTTTTCTTGATAACAGTTGAATATTCAAAGGAAAAGTAATGCTCAATATAGATTTAGAACAACTCCTTTACACTGTACAAATAGATTTTCAAACAGAGATTACTAAGATTGCTGGACAAGTTTTTAACAACACTGAGTTTCAGTTATCTGCTCGAAAAATCGGTAAGGTTCATGCAGCTTTAGTTGTACCACAAATGTATTTAAAATCCTTACATAAAGACTCTCAAAATATTTTTGACACTAATTTAGCTATTACTTTTAAAAGTAATAACCGTGCTGTCGGAAATTTTCAAGTAAATTATTTACCTAAAATAAATATCTTAACTATATCTGGGTACTACAAAGATGGCACCGCTTATCTGTGTTATTCTCCAGCGATGAATCCTGATTGGTACAATGGCAAAGGTTATAAAATAGCTCGTCCTGATTGTATTGGAGAAAAGTTTGAGTTGTTAGCGAACAAGTTTTATCCATTTTTTGAAGAATGTTTTGCAGTTTAATTCTAATTAAACCCATTGTCAGGATGGCTATAGAGCGACAGATTGTTGTCACAAATCTAAATCCTTCTGCATTGCATATTCTTGCACATTTATACAACTTTATGCCAACAACCATAAAAGTTAGACTTTTTTACAGTCAAGCTTATAAGCAAGAAGAACTTAATTGATAATTTGTCGTTACAGTCAAATAATCTGTTGCTCTATACAAACTTTTATTTTCATGTCAAAACAGCGTATGACATTCTTAGGCATTTTTCATATTATTCTTCAATCTTCCTCACCTTCATATTCCTCTTCATCCTCCTCATATTCATAATCAGCATAGTCTTTCCCGTGTTTTTCGTACCACAGGCGTTCTTCCTCAATAGCCGCCTCTCGCTGTATTCTTTTCCGTTCTGCCATCTCTGCTTCTAAACGTTCTTGCTCTAATTTCTCCTTCTCAATTCTTTCTTTCAAAAGCCTTTCTCGCTCTTGGGTTTCTTGGTCTACCCTCTCCTTCTCAATTCTGATTAATCGCTGCTCGATTCGCCAACAGTAGAAATCCAAAGCCTTGCCCGTCGCGGCTCCGGTAACTGTACCACCCACTAGAAAGATGAGTCCGGTTCTCCAGCCTTCAATCGGGCCACCGCTCCACTGCAAGCTTTTTTGGTTAAACCACACCAGCACAGAGAAGACAGAAATTCCAACTACTGTATTGATCAGAGCAAAAACTCTTGGTGTAATCTCAGTCTGGCAGAGAATTAGCCACTGTCCTAGCCAGAGTATTGCACCAAAGATGACAGCCGCGATCGCGCTCATAACCAAATGATCTGGATATCTGAACGGATCTAGCGTCATATTAATGATCAATGGCGTAAATATCAGCGCACAGAGCAAAAAGCCAATGAATAAGCCAGCAACACTTATCAGGCTCCAGTAGCGACCAAGATAACCAAGGCGGAATTCCAATATCCACTCTTGTACGGGAAGCATTGTGACGTAAAACGCGATTCCTGCACTGACGTAATCGAGCATTGGCAGTTGTTTTACCTTTGTATTTAGCATATTTGGCATAACCGTGCCAAAGCGGACAAGAGCGTCAATGACCTTCGTTATCAGGATAATCCTTATCTAATAAGGCTTTTAAGCTTATCCCGGTTTTCAGTTCGCCTGTTACTCAAGCCCCATTCTCATAAAACCGCTTCATGCAAACTGAGTGAAAAAATCCCTGCGCCAACAGAAGGGTTCATTCATAATATAGGTACGCTGCACGTCAGATACGAACGTTCCATTTATCATTCTTTGCGGTTCGACACCATATCAAACATAGTGGCGCGACTCTGGATGAAAGCAAAATCAGGAACTAATATATAGGACTAATATTTGATTTCTGAAAAAGCTCCGTACATTTGAAGGGTGGGGAAATCAAAGGTCGTGTGTCGGATA
>NZ_JAAGOG010000027.1:0-58639 GCF_010747425.1 Nostoc sp. UIC 10630 | reverse complement strand
TTTTTGAGTTGTGCTGATTTTTATAAATCAAATACAAACTCTATTTAATTTTAGTTCTTAAAATAAATATTGCTCAAACCACACTCACAAAAATAAATTTACAAAAAACCTTCTTATCTCTGCCAGGTAGTGTTTATTAACACTTTATTCCAAGACCAAATCCGATAATATATAAACCAATACAGTTCAATCAAGCAATTTTTCCCTTCTCTTTATTCTCTCTGTGTACTCTGTGCCTCTGCGGTTCATTAAAAAAATGACTTTGACAAAGAGCGCTAACCTTAACTGAACCGTATTGAGATATAAACTGTATTTAATAACCAATTTGCTGAAACATAATATTACAGTAAAAAGTTTTCTATTGAAGGAGACAATAGAGTTTTATGGCATTTTTTAAAGATTTGCAGCAATCTCATATATCAATTAACAAGCCGATAAAATCTAAAATCGAGAATTTAAAGCCTTTTTTGCGAACAGTAAATCTGATATCTAATAAAAGCCTAACTATCAAAACAAAAGCTAAATATAAAATTCAACATAACTATCTATCTTTACTTGTAGCTGCTTTCTCCCTAACAATCCCAATCAGCATAGTTGGTTGCAGCCAAGAAAATAAAACAACTCAGAACCAAGCATCTACAATTAGTACAGATGCTCAAAATCAATCAGTTTCTAATACTCCCCAAAAGCAAGAAGTGCGAATTGTTTCTTCTAAGCTTGGTTCTCTTGCAGTTATGAGAAAACAGGGAACTCTAGAAAAAAGTTTGGCAGCGAAAAATTTTACTGTCAAGTGGTTAGAGTTTGCTGCTGGGCCACAAGCTTTAGAAGCATTAAACGCAGGTTCTCTTGACATTGCAGCCACAGCTGAATCACCACCTATATTTGCTCAAGCAGCAGGTACACCACTTGTCTATGTGGTAACTACAGCATTTAATGGTAAAGGAGTTTCTTTTCTAGTGCCAAAAAACTCTCCAATTAAAAGTGCTGCTGACTTTAAAGGCAAAAAAGTTTCTTTTCAAAAAGCTTCTATTGCTCACTATGTTTTGCTGAAAGCGCTACAAAAAGATCAGCTAAAGCTCACTGATGTTAAATCTATTTTCTTACCACCTCCAGATGCAAATGTTGCTTTTAGCCAGGGTGGACTTGATGTTTGGGTAACTTGGGAACCTTATATTACAAGAGCCGTACAAAAAAATATTGGTCGTGTATTAATAGATGGACAAGGACTCCAAAACTTAGGGAGCTTTTATTCTACCTCGCGTAAATTTGCGAAAGAGCATCCTGAAGTTCTCAAAATTTTTCTGGAGGAGCTGACAAAAGCAGATGAGTGGTCTAAAAAGAATCCCGATAAATTAGCAGAACTTGTTTCTCCTGATGTTGGTATTGATGTTACTACCTTGAAAAAGATTCAAGCTAAATCAGCTTATGGGTTGCTACCAATTACTGAAGAAGTTATCACTAAACAACAACAAATTGCTGATTTATGGTACAGCCAAGGGCTCTTGCCAAAGAAAGTTAATGTTAGAGATGGTGTATTAGCTCCAGAAGAATATGCGGCTTTTATACCAGAATCAATTAAATCTAAATAGAAAATCATTAACTTTAGAAAGCTGAAATCATTTAAAAGTTTATCTTTTCCTGATAGTAAAGATTATTTTATCCTGGAGTCGTAAAAATGTTGAGCAATACGGTAATCAAAACTTCACCAATTATCAGAAGATTTGCATTGTTGGTAATGCCTAGCTTTTTGGCTTTATCTACCACATTAATTAGTTGTACATCGACCAGTGAAAATACAAATAGTGCAACTGAACCAAAAGCAGATCCAGCAGCAACAAAAACCATTGCTCTGAAAACAAAAGTTCTACGAATGGGTTATCAAAGCTCTGGTGACTTAGTGAGAGTGAGAGGAGTTTTAGAAAAACGTTTAGAATCCTTGGGTGTTAAAGTTGAGTGGGCACAATTTGCCCAAGGGCCGCAACTTATGGAAGCGATGAATGTTGGCAAAATTGATGTCGGTTCAGTTGGAGAAACTCCTCCTATTTTTGCCCAAGCTGCTGGTGCAAGAATTGTCTATCTTGCTGGTAGACGAATTACTGCTACTTCCGGTAAAGGGAGTGCGATCGTAGTTCCTAAAGGTTCTCCAATTAAGAGTTTAGCGCAAATCAAAGGGCAAAAAGTAGTCTTTCAAAAAGGTTCAGCTTCTCACTATTTCATCATCAAAGCTTTAGAAGAAGTGGGCTTGAAATACAGTGATATTAAAGTTTTGAGTATGCCCAATGTGGAAGCCCGTGGTGCATTTATTCAGGGCACTATTCCAGTTTGGGTAACTGGCGATCCTCATTTAGCTTTGGTAGAAAAACTCCACGGTGCGCGGGTGCTGAGAGATGCGACAAATATCGGTACTCCAGGCGGATACTATGTAGGAACACGGGAGTTTGCTAAGGAAAATCCCGAATTACTTCGGATTATCTTGGAAGAGATTGATAAAAATGGTCAATGGGCTGAAGCAAATCGTCAAGAAGTAGCCAAACTCATAGCACCTGTACTTAAAATTGATTTACCCATTCAAGAAATAATTTCTGGACGCGCTAATTATCGATTAAAAGGAATTACCCCAGAATTGATGAAAGCTCAACAAAATGTTGCCGATTTATTTTATAACGAAAAAATCTTGCCCAAAAAGATTGATGTTCAGGAAGCACTGCTGACATCCCAAGAATATGCAGCTATTACTCCACCAACATTGATAAGCGAAAAATAGAAACTAATCAGATTATGATACCTAAACCTCGTCTACCTTGAAAACCGTAGTTTTGTAGGTTGGGTGCAGCGATAGCGTAACCCAACATAAATAGGGAAGGTGGTAATGTTGGGTTGCGTTTCACTCCACCCAACCTACATAAATATATCTTTTAAAAAACTCTAGGTTTCAATATAGATGAGGTTTATCTATCTATTTATTTTAAATATGAAATAATGCCCCTTTAGAAATATCCTAAAGGGGAATTTTTAAACACTAACAAAATCTATGGAAAAAGAACTATACAATCAATATTGATAGGCAATATTTTTTGCATTTGTAGGTCTTTTTATCTTCTATATATATAGCGAGCAGGTATCCATCGACGACCACGATTTGTCTGCACCCAACGTCCAGGAACCAGTATCCTTCTTCTCGCTTGAACAGGGGTATAAACCCTAACTGGCGGTGATCTTCTGATTACTCTAACTGGAACTGGCCGCCTAACTGGCCATCTAGCCTGTGCATCGGCTTGGGAAGGAATAAAGGTAACAGCAATTGGTAAAATCAGTGCTGCACTGGCAAGCATTCTTTTAATACTCATTCGCAAACTTTCCTTCTATGGTGTAGACATCAAAGAGATTAATTTTTTGCAAAATCTTAATCTCTTTGACAAGTAAATAATAGGACTGAAAATAGATATACACTAGTGAAAAAGGTAATTAGTTAAACCATGACTAATGTCATGGATAAAAAATATAAAAATAACTCTGCTTTTAAAGAAAACTATTTTTACATAGTGGCAGTGCCCACCTTATCTTCGCCATCTAAAAAAAGGGATGGGTATTTTGCCCATCCCAAAAAATTCACTTTGACTCAATAGCAAAACTTTTATTGTACTGGTGCGGTGGGGAAAGCACCAGGTTGTACAGCGACGTTAAGATTCTGTCCATTGCGACGTAATTCTAAGCGCAAATCCCCCCCGATTTGGCTATTTTCTACTACCTTTTGGACACTGTTGGCATCTGTGACTGCTTGCCCGCCAAGCTTTTGGATAACATCACCAGCACGTATTCCTGCTTTAGCAGCTGGTGAATTTGGCACAACTTTGACAACTAATACACCTTTATCTTCATTCACACTCAAACCACTATTGGGATCTGAGTTGATATTTTGTTTCATCTGAGGTGTTAACCCCACCATTTGAATTCCCAGGTAAGGATGTTCTACTTTGCCTGTAGCTATTATTTGGCTGGAAATGCGTTGTGCTGTGTTGATGGGAATAGCAAAGCCTAATCCTTGTGCCCCCTGGATGATAGCTGTATTCATGGCAATTACTTGACCACGGGAATTTAGTAGGGGGCCGCCGGAGTTCCCGGGGTTAATGGCTGCATCAGTTTGAATATACTCTACTCGCTTATCGGCAGCGCCGATTAGATTGCTACTGCGTCCGGTAGCACTGATGATTCCGGTAGTTACTGTATTATCTAGCCCAAGGGGGTTGCCGATCGCGATCGCCCATTCTCCTGGTTGCAGTTGATCTGAGTTACCTATGGCTACTGAAGGTAGATTGTTTGCTTGAATCTTGACAACAGCGACATCGGTTAATTCATCTTTTCCTAACACCTTACCTTCCAAGGTGCGCCCGTCCTTGAGTGTCACTGTCACTGTATCAGCACCATCTACCACATGGGCGTTAGTGAGAATCCGACCATCGGCACTGATGATAAAACCTGAACCAGTACCCCGTTCTACCCTTTCTTGTGATTGTGGCAGTTGGGAACCAAAAAAGCGGCGAAAAAGCGGATCGTTAAATTCATCTGGTATCTGGCTTCTTATTGTTCGGGAAGAGTTAATCCGCACTACAGCCGGCCCGACCTTTTGCACCACTTGGGTAACAAAATTAGGATCTGTAGCAGCTGATACTGGAGGAGCGGCATTTACGCGACTCACTCCCAAATTAGATGCACTCTCAGACACCTGCTGAGAATGTCCAGCCATGTAGCCACCGGCCAATGTCATACCTGATCCCAGCAGCACCAGCGATAGAGAGGCGGCAGCCTTTTTCCAGGGTGCTTGATGATGGTATTTGGTATCAGCAGTGTTGGATAAAATGCTATTTGATGGGTGTTCTCCATCACGAGATTGGTTTTGCATTGCTGTCTGGAAGGATATTTAGATGTATTACTAATGTAGATATGATTTGTGACAGTTTTGTTGCAGGGGTATTGCGTTGTTGTGAAAGCTTTGGTATTTTACTAAACCTTATTGGAATATACTCATTCGTAGGGTTACACAGTTGTCATGCTTTTCAACTTAGAGCCAGAGCGGTTTCTAACCAACAGTTTGACGTTAAGTTGACTGCGTGTTTTATACCATGTGTGAAGGAATGAAAATGCCACAGGGGAAAATCTTACTGGAATCTGGCACTTTATGGACAAGTGTTAAAGAACGAACTGAACATGCTTTACAATGTGGGGCGTTACTGTCGATTCCGACAGAATTTGAATTTATCGAACAGGATGGAGTGCGCTTTTTAGTGCGGATTTTGTCTAATCTGAATCGTAAAAAAGCAGCTAAGGAGAAACAGGAAAAACAATCTGCTGTCTCTGGTCAAGAGTTTAATCCTTTTTTGCCCTACGAAGAAGATTTATTTGTGGCGGATATCTCTGATACTCATGTATGTATTTTAAATAAATATAATGTTGTCGATCTTCATCTGCTAATTATCACCCGTGCCTTCGAGGAACAGGAAAGTTTGCTGACTTTGGAAGATTTTGCCGCTATGTGGGCGTGTTTAGATGATTTCGATGGTTTAGCATTTTACAACAGTGGCAAAAATGCAGGTGCTAGCCAGCGACACAAACACTTACAATTAGTTCCATTACCACTTGTACCTTCAGGGCCGCAGATACCTATTGAACCTCTACTGAGGGCAGTACAATTTCAGGAATCGAACGCAATAGCAAAACTTCCTTTTGTAAACGCTTTTGCGCCACTAAATCCTGATTGGGTGCGATCGCCATTTACAGCAGCCCAAGCAACATTAGAAGTTTATCGCAGTTTGCTAGGGGCTGTGGGTTTAGATGCAAAGCAATTGGGTGCTTACAATCTGTTAGCGACACGAGAATGGATGTTGATTGTACCGCGATCGCAGGAGCATTTTCAGTCTATCTCTGTCAATTCATTAGGATTCGCTGGTAGTTTGCTAGTGCGAAACGCAGGAGAAATGGAAATTATCAAAGCCCAAGGGCCGATGACTATCCTCAAGAATGTTGCTATATCCTAATATTGATTAGTCATTTGCCCAATATTAAATTGGTGAAGCCTCTAGTTGACGACTGTTAATTTTCTCTCTAGGTCGAATAAAAAGCCGTGGATATACTCTTCAGTCCATTCGGCACCATAGAAGCGTTTAAACATCCCTCGTGCTGGGTCTTTTTCAGCCCGATATCGTAGGTATCGCAGTTGGGCTTGCTCGATGGCTTCTAAATTTTGGGAATCTGTTACAACTTCTGCCTGCTCTACAAAATCCAGATAAGCTTTTAAATAGTCTTTAAAAGCGGCAAACACCTGAGTTTCTACTACAGCAGTTTCTTGGGGACGAGTCCACAGAAAAGCGGGAGAGAAAAAAGGCTGTGCTTCTTCTGGGAAATCTCCTCCCCAAGATAGATGCTGTTGATGGGCGTGGAAAATGGGCAGAATTGGTTCAGTATATTTTGCCTGATATGCTGAATCATCCCGAAATAGGGGCTGCATATCCAAAGCAATTAGGTGTCCTCCTGGTAATGTCACCAGATCCGCCCCAAAAAAGGGTAAATCGTAGTTGAGGCGGGGGAAAATCACAAAATTCAGCACTTGCAGCGAATTACCACCCTGGACATGAGCAGCACGAATTTGCCGTAATTTTGCGGTTTGAAAGGCGTAACTTGTGGTGACAACCTCTTCCTGATTTTTGCCCTTACCCACAACAGCACTTTTGAACTCAAACCCAGTGGGGATAGGATAGGGTTCTAAATCCAAGCGTGATCGCATGTAGGCGATTGCATAATCGAGAAATGGCTGATATAGTGTCACTTCGCTTCGCTCCAAATTCATAATCCCAATGCCCAATGCCCAATGCCCAATGCCCAATGCCCAATTCCCCATGCCCAATCCCCGTTATCTTTTACTTGCAATAACTGCTAGAGGAACGGCATCTTCAAATAAGAATTCATGGAGAAAACGCTCCGCCCATTCATGACCAAAGTAACTGCTAAACAAACCAGATGCTGGATCTCGATCTGCACTATATTGGTCATAGTCTTTTTGGGCTTTGACAATCCGTTGGATATCTTCTGGATCGTGAAGCGCTTGGGCATCTGCTAGCATTTGCCAATACAAGTTTAAATAATCTTGGAAAGCTTCAAAGACTCGCGTTGAAACTGTTTCAGCATCTGTTTTGGCAAACAAGAGGTACTTAGAAAAATACTGGTTGGCATCGTAAAACTTCATTTCTAAGTTTTGCGCCAAATCCGGGTATTTATTATGGAGATATTTTAGCGGAGCTATATATTTGTTTTGATAATCTTCATCCTGAAACAAAGGCTGAAAGTCAAGCACAATTAGATTTTTGACTTTGCCAAAGGATAAAAAATCAATCCCTAACAGAGGTAAATCGTAGTTATGACTAGGATAAATCACGCTGTTAAAAATTTGGGCGCTTTCCCCGGCATCAATATAGGTATAGCGAATTTTCCGCAACTCTTGAGATTGGTAACACCAACTGCGAATAGTTGCAGGGTTTCTGCCGCGATCGCTAACTTTGAATTCTAAACCAGGGGGAATTACCCTACTTTGTAAATCAAAGCGCTTAAATAGCTCTTTTTCTAAAAATTCCAGGAAAGGTTTATACATGGAACATGATTTGTTAACCCTTGCATGAAAATAAGTGATGGCAATCATACACGTCTCATTTATGAGAAACAAAGCAACATTCCTTAATGGGGATTGGGAATTGGGCATTGGGCATTGGGTATTAGTTATTTTTCCTTATCTCCCCATTCCCCATTCCCCACTAATGCCTGGCATGATTAGCGATCATTTGCTCTAGCAGTTCTTGGGAAACACAGCGACGTTCAGAACAATAAGCCATTAAGTTGACACCGTTCATCATTCGCACGGTACTAACCCTGACACGAAAATCATCAGTAACAAACCAACAACGTTCTTGACCTTGGTTATTGTCATAGTCAGTATCAATCGTCAGCACTCCATCATCGGCAAACCGATACCGACTGACAACGGGAATGCTCTCAACATAACCTTGGTTACGGATCAGTTTTCCAGAACGCCTCGTTTCGTCGGGAATATCAACTAAAATGGCAGCATTATCATTAGGTAGTCTGGTGTCTAAGTTAGCCTGCCATGCAAAACTCGCACCGCCTGTTGCTTTACTTGGGTCTATGCCTTGGTCTTTACAGACTTCTTGGACTTTAGGATCGTCCTTTTCCATGACTTTAACGATCAAATTCGACTGCCCAGACTCATCCGCCGCCGAGTCAAAATGGTGAACGGAACGTTCCGTAAACCATGTACCCTCACTTTTACGGAAGAAGTCGATCATTGACAAGGGCGGTATTAGATGCATCTGTTTTAAAACCTCTTTTTATCAAATTTTGCCGTTAGTGAATACTGAGCAATGAGATGAAGTCCCAATTTCGCTAAAGTGTAGAATAACTCCAAAAGTTATATTTTTATCAACTGATGACAAATAGTGAAATTCAACTTATCACTAGCGAACGCCCCAGTCCAACTCCAGAAATATTAACAGCCCTCAAAGCCGGAAACCATTTGGATTGGGTCGATTTGTACCAATACAATCTCAGAGAAGTCGATTTACAACAAGCTAATTTGAGCAAAGCCAAGCTACTAGGAGCCGACCTCAGTGAGCTAGTCTTGAGTAATGCCGATTTGAGTGGCGCAGATTTGCGAGGCGCTAATCTGCAAGGAGCCGATTTGAGTGGGGCTAATTTGCAGGGAGCCTATTTAAACCGTGCGAACCTCCAACAAGCCAATCTCAGTGGCGCAAATTTGGAAGGAGCCAAATTGCAAGTAGCACGTTATGATACACATACGAAATGGCCCCAAGAATATAACTACAAAGCTTCGGGAGCTGTAGGGCCGGGTGCTAATCTCAATGGTGCTTTTCTTAACACAGCCTCTTTACGAAACGCAGATTTACAAGGTGTTAATCTGCGTGGAGCCTACCTAAGTGGCGCTGACTTGACAGGAGCAAATTTGCAAGGTGCGGCTTTAAGTGGCGCTGATTTGACGAAAGCTTATTTGACTGGGGCTTGTTTGCGGAATGCTCGATTGACTGGAGCCGATTTGCGGGATGCAGACCTGCGAGCAACTGACCTCTGTGATGCAGAGATGGAGCATCTTCAAAGTATCGCTGGTGCAGATTTTACTTTAGCCCAAGGACTCACAGAAGCAACTAAAGCTATGCTTAAAAGCCGCCCATATTCAGAACTTGACGTTTGGAACGCCTACACTCGCACAACAACTCGTGAGAGTTTGAGTGCTTGATCGTGGCAATTTTAGATTTTAGATTTGGGATATCAATATCAAGTTCGCTTAATTACTTGATAATTCAAAACTCCCCGCGTCAGCCGTCATTACAAGTACTTATCCGAACATAGTATGAGTGCAAGACGCGCTCCTAGTGGGCTAAATAAATCTAAAATCCAAAATTTTTTTGTTGTTCTGTAGTGACTTTACAACAGTTGCCAGTTCTTTTTTAAGAGTGCTAAAAACGTAGCGTATCCTTCAGAAAAACCCGGTGGATCGGGTAAAGCATATTGGGGAAATTCTTTATACGATCGCCAGGCTTCCGAAGCTTTATGTCGCAAATGTAAAGCAGATTCTGAGGAACCTGGTGGTCGCCAAGTCATTTGACCAGTTTCTATCTCAGTCACAAATGCCTCCTCATCTCAAAAAAGTTGATCTTTTCTTCCAGATTTTGGCAGATTACCCGGATATTTTGGTCAAATTTAAGGTAAAAAAACATCTTGCCTATTGTTGAAATAAATTTTATCACAAGATTCGGCACAAGCCCATATCGCTATTGTGGCAACAAGTCTTCTAAAGCAGCTCCGACAACTCGGTGATCCTCATCCTGTCTAAGTTGGTTCAGGGCTGCTTTTGCTTCCGGCTCGTCAAAGCGTTTGAGGGCATAGCTAACTCGCACGCGCATCCGCCAAGATTCATCATTCACTAACGTTAGTGTTTGGGATAGTGCCGCAGTATGTTGGCTAGAATCAGCTAGTAAACCGAGTCCATCAACAGAGGATTCCTGAACTGTGAAATCTTCATCTTTTAAACCTTGAACGCAGATATCAAATAGTTCTTCAGGACAATTCATTTCAGCGATCGCAGCTAAAATGCTCCGCTTAACTAGCCAGTGGTCATCTTGATAAAATGCCATAACTAGATGAGAAACTGCAACTCTGCCAAATAGCGATAAAGAATTTGCCGCCTCTGCTCGCACGTTGGGGGTATCATCAAATTTCATAATTTGCATCAAAGCAGCAAAGGATTCTGCTGATTGTTGATTACCCAAACCCCTGGCTACAAAAGAACGCACCAAAAATTCTGAGTCATGAAGTTTACTTGCTAAGAGAGGAACTGCAACTTCTGATTCATAATCATTGAGGGCTGCGATCGCCTTCAAACGAGAGTGAAAATCTGGGTTCTTCAGTTCAGTTTGGATTTGAGCGATTTCCATAGGTGCATTTGGTAGAGCTATCTTTACTTTATTTTACAGATGTCAAAAAATAGCGATCGCATTTGGGAAGATTTAACGCAATACCCTAAACTCTTAACCAATGACTCAATTAAGCGAAACCGTCAAAGAATTAATCGCCAAAGCTAGAATTATCAGCTTTGCTGAGTGGGAACAGTCTCATTCCAAAGCAGCTATCGCCATATTTCAAGCTGCGGATGATGCTTTCCGTTATCTGAGCGACGAAGATTTATTACAGATTCAAACCAAGTCATCCGATAATTCTGAGTTGATTCCTATTGCTGTGTTGTTACGCGATCGCGCCGCCGAAATTGTTGATGAAGCTAGAGAGCAGGTTTTGACAACCTATCCTGAAATTGTCCAGCCTGGAGGTGGTCTTTATCCGCCTGAACGCGCCCAAGCTTGCTGGCGAGATTTTTGGCATTTTCTCCGTTGTATTACTTATGGCATAGCAGGTGGACACGCTGACTATACAAATCCCACAGGACTGCACTATATGAACTTACTCTATCAGGAATTACAAGTTCCATTAGATGCAATGCTCTTAGGTTTAAAAAGCATTAAAGCTGCTAGTTTGAAACGCTGCCCAGCCAATCAGCAAGAAATTCTTAATCCCTATTTTGACCATTTAATCACCCAACTGACTACTTTTCAAATTCGGTAAGGTAAGTGAGCGTGAATAATTCAAGGTTTGTAGTCACGGTTATAGCTGCTTACTAAGAGCCAATTTAATTAAATTTACATTACGTAACATAGTTTGATTTATTCTTGCCCACTTACCAAGATTAACTTTGGTGAATCGGCACTATAAATACTCTTGCTCAAGGGAAAACAGCAATACAATCGCCTGCATCCCAATCTCAAATCAAATTCTAAAAACAAGCTTAAATTTCTCTAAAGTATTATCTAACTTAACAAAATTTAATAAATATGGTTTCGGCATCGTATCAGAATGTGTAAAGGTATTTAATGATGTAAAAACTTAAATAATTAAAACTAATAAGGATTTAAAGTCTCTATGACCTTTCCTTTGTCACAAAGATGTAAAGTTTTTTAACATCTGCTGAATTCCTTCTCATAAAATCTAGTTGTTAACTGGGAGATAGTTTAAATAGCTTTTAGACCAGCATCATGATTAGGATTTGCTCAATTCTGCCGTCAGTTGTCATATACAAAGATATCTAACGCACTTTAAAAAAATAAAGTTTTACACATGCTAGTCAGTAGCAAAAATAACTGACAACTGAGGCGAAATTCTACCCCCATAAGGGGTAGAATGCTCAAAAATTTCATTTAATTTACGTTTTTAGGGAGATACTTCAATGTCACTGTGGGCTATTGATTCACCTAATGTTGAACTGCGTCCGAACACCAGCGAAAGTGAATTACAAACACTGATTCGGGCGGTTTACAAACAGGTTTTGGGGAATGCTCACTTGCTAGAAAGTGAGCGCCTAGCTACTGCTGAATCGCAATTGCGCGATCGCAAAATCAGCGTCCGCGAATTCGTCAACACTGTTGCGAAATCAGAACTCTATCAATCTCTGTTTTTCAGTTCTTCTTCCCAATATCGGTTCATTGAACTAAACTTCAAACACTTGCTAGGTCGTCCTCCTGCCGATCAAGCAGAAATTGCCGAACACGTCCGCATCTACAACGAACAGGGCTACGATGCTGAAATCGAATCCTATATCGATAGCGAAGAGTATCAGCGGAATTTTGGCGAGAATATTGTTCCTTATCCTCGCAGCACTAGCTCCCAAATAGGAATTAAGAATGTTACCTTTAACCGCACCTTTACCTTATTGAGAGGAGTAGCAAGCAGCGATAGCGATCGCAAAGCTAAACTAATCAGGGATATAGGTGCAAATTTACCCACATCTATCAAGGCTCCTGCTGCTGGTTCTAGTGTAAGCAGCACCAGCAAACGCTTCTTGATTAAGGCAGTCAAAGGTTCAGCTAGTCTCCGTACTCGTCTGGGCAACCTTGAATATGTAGTTAACTACAACCAACTGTCTGGACAAGTGCAAAACATTCATACAATGGGCGGCAAAATCATCAGTATTACTGAAGTTGCTTAAGTCGGTAAGTAGGGAGTGAGACTGGGGACTGGGGATAGAATAATAACCCTAACTCCTCAATACGGTTCAGTTAAAGGGGAAAGGGACTCATGTTTTGAATACATCCTTTCCCCTTTACCCCTTGCCCATTTCCCAGACCACAAGGAAAGTGAAAAATGCTTATCCGAACCGTATTGCCTAATTCCTAACTCAGCAGGGGCTAAAAGCCCCGCTATCCATGTACAGCACTCCCAAATGCAGTTTTAGTCAAGGAAGCTAGTATATAGACAGGGAGAATAACTATTTAGCCAAGATATTTCTTGGATTGTAGGCTACTTTTTAAAATCACTTTTCTAATGGAAATTACTGAATTCTTTGAACTTTCAATTGGACGATGGCGATCGCAACGTAGCGGTCATCATTTAGCATTCGCTCACTTTGAACAAGTGCTGTCTAACATTGACATTGAGTCTCTATCCACCGACGATCCGGCGGTACTAGCAATTTGTCAATTGTATGACACCGACCCCGGCAGTATCACTCACCCCTTTCGGATGACTTGGAAAGGTGAGTCAGACTGGGACGATAAACCAATCTCTGGTAGTACCGTGCTGGTGCCAATTCCAGATATAGAAAATCCTTCTAGGGGAAAACTCTTACGCGACCAAGGATACGCTGAAACAATTCCAGCAGTGGGTAAATACCACTTGAGTGAAGATGGGATTTTTACCCTGCTGACGGAGTATGAACATGCTGCTGCTGAAGAGCGAATTTGGTTTGCCACACCAAATCTGCGATTTCGGGTAGCGACAATTAAAACCAGTGATGGTAAAGGTGTGACAACAGCTTCCTTTTCTTCAGAGATTCGCTCTTTGTCTAGTTCAACCAGTTAGTAATATCAGGTTAAAACATAAAAGGAATCATCTAGTTTTGTCACTACTGAGGTTGAATATGACAATAGCACCCAGTGAATCTAGCACCAACGCTAGTGATTTACTCACCTTAGCCTGTTGGATGGCAGGAGATTTTAGCAACTACAAGCAATCTTTTGCAAATCCCCAACTTTACGCCCACATTCACATTTTTTTCCGTCCTTTACCGATTGAATTTTTTTCTGCCATCGGTTTTTATTCAGAACAAGCTTATGACCACGATTTATGGACACCCTACCGCCAAGGAGTACATAGACTGGTAGATTGTGGCGATCGCATTTATATCGAAAATTACAGCTTGAAAGACCAGATGCTTTATGCAGGTGCGGCTCGTGAATTAGATATCCTCAAAACCATCACCCCAGATTGTATCGAACGGCGTTATAACTGTTCGATGGTTTTTCAACGAGAGGGTGAAATGTTTCGGGGTAGCGTGGAACCGGGTAATCAATGTCTGATTAACCGCAATGGCTGCCAGACATATTTAGTCAGCGACGTAGAAATAACCGAGCATACTTGGATAAGTCTAGATAAAGGTATGGATATTGAAACCCACAAGCAGATATGGGGGTCAACTGCTGGGCCTTTGCGATTTGAGAAACGGGAAAGTTTTGCTGATGAATTACTTGCAGTGAGAGCATTATGTTGATTCAGCTTGAATCTGTTAAATATAAAATGTTACCTCCACAGGCTGAAAAAAAGATGCGCTGTTGGATTCGTAGCCGCCACTTGATTTGTTCCGGTAACTTTTTTATATTCGAGACATTAGAATATACGACCATTGAAAGATTCTCTCAATGTGTCGCTTCTTTAGGAGGAACAGTAATATCCGTTGACCCCATTAATAAAATCTGGATGGGCGATCATCGCCAAGTAATTTTATATCAGGCTAAAGCTAGTTTACATACTCCTCATCATACTTTGAAACAATACTGGATAAAATACGGTGGTTTCTACACTAGATTTGATGAGCGTGCTTAGAGTGACTTTCCTACAGAAATCATTCTGACGTTTTGAATTTTAAATACTCCCCAAGGGGGTTGACGGCTAATTGTTAATGTTTAATTGCTAATTATTTACTATGATTAGTTGTTACTTATTAACAGTTAGCCGTCTAAGTTTGTTAGAAATACGTACTGTACACAAGAATCCAATACTGCATAAGGTTTTGCCTAACAAATAAATTTTTATTAATCATTCTTTGATAGTAAATAAACCTGGACTGTAGGGGCAATTCATAAATTGCCCCTACAGATATATCTCGCATAAATATTGTAAAAAATTATACCATGTAGACAAATATAAATTATCTCTAATTGATGGTGCAATGTTTACGATGGGCTACGCCTACGCAGGCTTTTTTATGTCTCGAAGCAGCACACCTTATGCAATATTAATTAACGACAACAAGAGAAAACTAAATATTTTATTATAAATGATCACTAAATCCTTTGAGTAACTATTAATTTTTTTTGAGAGTAAAATCTATAGCTGACAAATACATTTAATTACAGAGAAAATAATATTCGTCTTTGATTGATAAGTATTTGGCAATTTGGCAGCTAGTGATTAGAGTATTTTGATATATTGCAGAAATTACCAAGATGTTTTTACTTTTTATACAGAAGACGGGCTAACGCCCGTCTTTTTTGTTGTTAATTGTTTGGCATTTTGACATTAAATTATAATTAAGTTGTGATATATTAGCTAGAATGCAAATGATTAAAACATTAAGAATAAGCTCAGTTAGCATTCTTTTTGTCCATATTATTTGTTCGTCTTACAACCTATTAAGTTTTATTTGTGCTGTTTTTTGCCAAGTCCAAGGTGTATTGCCACTTTCAAGCTATTTAGACGGGATAAATTATCCCGTCTTTTATTTTGTTTACTAGCTAGAAAAATTCCTTTCATGCAAGTTTTGCATGTAAAAATATTTTGAGTTGTTTTACTATCTTTAATATCTAAATTAATCTGCCATAGCTTCTAACATCTGGCAGATTAATTTTATATTTGAGGTATTTAATGATACTAGAAAAATACCTTATCAGGTTTGAGGATATTTGCACACATCCTATAGGAAGATGCCCTATGAATATAATAATGAGTAAATTAATTCGGGATGTTGTTATGCACTGGATTTATATAGAGGTTTGGCTCACCGCCAAACCTTTTTTTATATCTCCAGAACTCACACAAAAATCGCCAAAAACTTGAATTTATCAGACAGTTCTCTCATCTGATATGCTGTAAGCTCTATAATGTTTGTCTGCAAGCAAAATTAAAAACTAAAAGTACTCCGCAGAATGCCGATGGTAACTGAGTCGTTATCTGGTGTATTACCAGGCTGCAAGAGATGAATTATTCCTGGTGTAATGCTAATATTATCTGTTAGCTGGAAACGATAAAATGCCTCAATTTGAGTGGTAGTTCCTGGTTGTCCACCTGCACGTCCTAAACCAGTATTAATAAAATCAGGGACATTATTCCCTACAGGTAGGTCGCTACTAGTGATTTTAGGAGGTTGACCGACATAAATTCCCCCCAAATTTCCTTTAGCAAATAAATCAGGGAAATTCATAAACACCATATAATTCGTCGTTTCTACATTTCCCGATTGCCCAGGAATGTAAGATTTAGTATAACCACCCCACGCACCTGCGCTAATGCGAGGTGAAATTTGCCAAGTGACAGTCGCACCCACGGCATTAGTTTGCAAAGGTGCTGATTTTCCGGTAGTGGTATTAACTGTAGTTAAGCATTCATCACCAACAAAGGTTAGCAAACAACCATCCGAAGAATAATTGTTGACGTAATACAAGCTTAAATCTAGAGTGTCAGTTGGTGTTAGCAGCAATTGCACACCAGTAGTTGTGGTTCCATCGAATAAACCGCTACTGTTACCGGGATTGCCTGGTTTATAACTAGTATAAATTGCCTGCAAACTAGCGCGTTTAGCAAATTGCCAATCAATAGCTATACCGCCGTGACCGTATCCCATATTTAAAATTGGGTTTCTTTGGGCAAAATAAGACAGCGGCCCTGTTGCAGCACTTTCTACCCGATTGGGGCCTCGGAAAGCAGCAGGCATACTTACGCCTTCTGTTCCCACCATTATTGCTAATTTATCCGTAACCAGCCAATGAAAATTGAGGTCACTTACAATCAAGCTATCTGTAGGAAATTCGTAGCCAAGTAAAACATCATTCCGGGAAACACTATTGGTAAATCTAGGCGAAGTTGTTCCGTTACCATCTATAAGACCTGTAAACAAGTAACTACTAGGAGTGATTTGACTATTCAAATATAGTTGCGCCAAGGATATGACATTAATGTTTGTCCCGCCATCATCTGTATCTTTTTGTCCATCTCTAGGATTGACATCACCACGATTGCTAGTCCGTCCTTGAATACCAACTATTAGTAGTCCACTGAGTTTGGTTGTTCTTGAGAATTGATTTGCTTCAAGTTCGCCAGTTCTGGCTTCTAAACTATCGACACGACCCCGCAAAGTTGCTAATTCAGGGGCAAATTCTGATTGCAATTTTTGTAATGTTGCTAAATCTTCGCGGGTGACTAAATCGCTGGTGGCTGTAGTGATTAATTCGTTGACTCTATCTAAACAAGCATTCACACCGGCGGCGAATTCATACCGAGTTAAGGCGCGATTACCGCGATAGCTACTATCTGGATACCCTGCTATACAACCATAGCGTTCCACCAAAGACTGTAATGCTTGGAATGCCCAATCATTGGGTTGTACATCTTTGAGTTGAGAAACCGATGTAACTTGTGCCATCGGATTTATGGGGGAGAGGGGAGGAGAATTTAAATCTATACTCTCCTGCGCCTGAGTCGTTTCTGTATTGATGTACTCTTGTGCTGATGCTTTTTGGGCAACTCCATTTACTCCCGCAATGAGTAACCATGCGAGCATCCAGGTTTTGCGATGACTGCGGCTAATAAGTATACCTTTCAACTTTTTACACTCTGCTCACATACTTAAGTGAAGAGTGTATGCGCTATTGTCTAGCGTTCACATGGGAAAATTTACGTATTTTGTCCAAAATTAGACTTAATCTTTCTGGGCAACTTCTGAAAGGACGAGTATAACAGGGTATTGGGTATTGGAGACTAGGTACTAGGTACTGGGAACTGGGGACTGGGGGACAAAGGGAATTAGAGCCTCGGTCATACTTTGAACTGGATTTATCAACCTCAAAGACTCAAATCTCCGACTCCAGTCCCCAATCCCCAACCCCCAGTTTTTAATCCCCAATCTATGGCAAATCGTCCACGCAAGCTGACACAAAAAGCCTCTAAACAAAATAAACCTCATACAGGTGTGATGAAACGCATCGCTAAAAAACCCCAGAAAAAGCTCAAAGGGGGAAGTTGGTTGTCGTCAACGCTAGCGATCGCAATTTTGTTGAGTAGTGCTAGTCTAATTATGGTTTTCGCCTGGATTAGCGTTCTCTTCATCTTCAATCCAGACCAGGTAAGCTGGCTAAATAAAATTTTACCCGCATGGGCACAAATCCCCCTTGGCAACCACGAACGCCCCAAAACTCTCAAACAAATTCAACTTGATTTGAGTCAAAAAAACCAAATATTTGGCGAAACTCTGCCTTTACGTCAAGATGCCAAAGACTCTTTTTTACTGCCAGTTTGGCAACAGCGTGCTAATTGTCAATCAGATTGTAAAAAACTTGTGGAACTCAGGGTTTACGAGCTATCAGAAGAGTTAGAGTTTAAATCTCAGTCCGAAAATTACTACTATTTAGCCACTCAATTACCTATAACTGGGCCAGAAGAATCCTCTGTGATTTCACCCTCACTTGATGAAACATCAGAACCCCAAGATATCAGTGTTCCCCTACCTTTAACTAAAGTGCAACGTTTTGACGGTGGGACACCATCACCGGGAGTTTGGTTTAATTTGCGGGGTCAACGCCAACAAGGAACTGGTGCTTATGGTCAAGTTGTATACTACAATCCACAACGCATCAATTTACTACAAATGTTGTCTTGGACAAGTCCCAACGGACAATTACCCAGATGGCAGCAGGTAACTGGTGATGGTACAAAAGAGTTAGTTGTCGATCAAACTATAGGCTTAGAACCGCACTTACAGGTTTACCAAGTCAAGCCTGTGAAGTTATTCCTCAAACCAATTGAATTAGAGGCGATTACCCTCAAATCAGCAGCCCTCAAAGATTCTGCATACCAAAACGCCCTGTCAATTGCCCGTAGTGGACTATGGACACCAGCCTTTGAATGGTTGAAATTCATCAAAAAACAGCGCAAAGGAGTTTTTCCAGGGGTGGCGCAAGCGCAAATGGATTTGATTCGCTTGCATTCCCAACTTACTAAAACCCAAGCCCAGAAAAAATGGGCAAGTCCTAGTCAAGAAGTGCTAGCAGACTTGATTGATGGTCGCTGGGAGAAAGCATTACAGGTGTTTGAAGCGTCGCCACATAATACCCAAGAAATTGCGACTCTACTCAAAGCCGATAAAAAACGGTTGTGGAATCGCACAGCCGCAGCGTTGCGGGTGAACCCAAATAGACTGGATGTGCAAGCTTGGTTCGCTTTGATTTTGGCTGTTCAGCAGGGAGAAGAACACGCTAATTCCTGGTTAAAGACGCAACCAAAAATTACAAAAGATAATCTTGTCTATATTCAAGGTCTATTAGCAAGACTCAATAGTGAGGGTGCAAAGTCGCAAATATCCTCTACTCACCCTAGTCAGATTGTTGGTACAGTGCAACCAATTACTCAAGTTACTAGCAGTGAGTGGCTGCAACCAAATTCCTTAGCAGACTTGAAACTCACTGATAATCAAGTTTGGTATCAGGTAGAGGTGAGTGCATTTAATGACGGTAAAAGCTGGCTAAATTCCCCCTTTGAGAATTTGAACCCACCTAAAACTTCCGCCGCCAAATTTTTATGGAAAACTTTAGGAATCATTTCTGACCCGGAAATCCAGATTATAGTCTGGTTGCCAAATGGAGAACAAAAAATTACTATAGTCGCTATCAAAGCAGTGCAACTACAGGGTAAAGTTTTGCGCCTATTGGCTGCGGGCCCAAAAATTCCAGAGAATCAAAACGATGTTCTTCAACCCAAACCTCTAGCTTTGACAAATGCAGCACTGGAATGGGTACAACCATCTCCCATCACTCTCAAAGAACTGCATCAACAAAATCCCCAAGGGGTGAAGGTAATATTATCGAGTGTCTGGCAATCTTTACAGCAATCCGGTGAAGTTGCGGCTGGTGCTATTCCTACCTTTGAGCAGATGCAGGAAAAGTTGGGTGATTGGCCCGTTCAAGTGATTGATTTAACAAATAATGCTCAACCAGAAATAATACTGACTATCTCAGCAGCAGCAATAGCATCCTTGAATCAGTCTTCACCTGAAAATCAGGCGGAAAATACAGAACAACGCCGCGACCGGACTATAATTTTGTCCGATCGCAATCAAGTCATTTACACTGATTTTACCAGAAATGACTTACAAAGACTCTCTGCGATCGCCAAGCTTTCAGACGTGCAATCTTTAGCTTTATTAATTGAAAATGCTCATAACTACAGTCTGAGGCGCTGGTCAGAGAAAAATCAGCGCTTTGAATAGCACGCCCTCTAATCAAATTTAAATTAAAGAGGCACTGGCAATCGCTATCTCCAAAATTGACTTATTCTTTTTGGTTAGTTTCGGCTAGACGTTGGTTCTTCAGGTTTTCCAACTGCTGCAACAGAGAGTCTACTTCTGCTTGTAAATGCATAAATTTAGCTTGCTGATCGTCTTGATAATAAGACTTGGTTAGCTTACTCACCCAGTTAGCCTGGGACTGGCGATCGGAAACACTAGATAAACAAGTAGGCATCGCTAATTAAATCCACAATTTAACTCACACCATTAGAAATATTATAATAATGCTCTTTTAAGCTTTATTAAAATATTGTATATTTTTCATTAATTACTCTAATGGATTTTAGGTTCAATCATAAGAGACGGCGAGTATCATGGCTGTGTTCCAAACAGAATAGTGCCCTAAGTGTGCAAAGCTTCCGCCCACTTGACGATACTTAGCAATACTTAAATTGATTAGCCTGTCAATTATGGTTGTATGAATTATTATCGCCCTTTTTAGGGAATTTACGCAGGAATTATATGTAGACTATATCAAGAATTCTGCTAGGTTATGAAAAATTGAGGGCTGACACAGCAAAGATTTCCCCAATCCCCTTAAAAATATGCCTTTTTAATATCCACCTTTTTTGGCAGTAGCCTTGGGCAAGGACTCGTCCAAGGCTACTGCCAAGGAGAGACAGCACATTGCCTATTTAACTGGTATTCTAAATAAAAATGGCAAGTGAAACACCTGCACCACAAAAAATAATATTCTATAAGTAATATTCTTTTGGAATTAAAGAGCTGGGACAGGGCAAAGAAAAATTCACTTTCTTCCTCTTCCGCTTCCATCTGCCACTTTCTCTAAATATCGAATCCTTAACATTAAGAAATTTTAAATCCTGTGACTTTGAGCCTGTCTGTTGCTAAATCTCATCGCCAACCCTGGCCCGGACTGATAGAAGCCTATCGCCAATACTTACCTGTCAGTGAAAAAACCCCGGTCGTCACTCTTTTGGAGGGCAACACACCTCTAATACCAGTGCCAGCGATCGCAGAACGTATTGGCAGACAAGTACGGGTTTTTGTAAAATATGATGGTCTGAATCCTACCGGCAGCTTCAAAGACCGGGGGATGACTATGGCAATTTCCAAGGCCAAGGAAGCAGGAGCAAAAGCAGTAATTTGTGCCAGCACGGGTAACACCTCAGCAGCCGCCGCCGCTTATGCAAGGCGTGGAGGGATGAATGCCTTTGTATTAATTCCCGACGGCTATGTAGCACTGGGCAAATTAGCCCAAGCATTACTGTATGGTGCAGAAGTATTGGCAATTAAAGGGAATTTTGACCAAGCGCTAGAAATTGTCCGCGAAATGGCCGAAAGTTATCCGGTAACTTTGGTAAATTCGGTCAATCCCTACCGCCTAGAAGGGCAAAAAACAGGAGCCTTTGAAATCGTCGATGCGCTGGGTGATGCCCCAGACTGGCTATGTATCCCTGTTGGCAATGCGGGAAATATCACAGCATATTGGATGGGCTTTTGTCAATATCATCAAGATGGAAAGTGCGATCGCTTACCCCGAATGATGGGATTCCAAGCCGCAGGTGCAGCTCCATTAGTACACGGTCAGCCCGTGGCGCATCCCGAAACCCTAGCGACAGCAATTCGCATTGGCAACCCTGCTAGCTGGGAATTAGCGATCGCAGCCCAAACCGCAAGTCAGGGAAATTTCCATGCCGTTACCGATGCAGAAATTCTCGATGCTTATCGACTTTTAGCATCATCAGAAGGTATCTTCTGCGAACCTGCTAGCGCCGCTTCTGTAGCCGGATTATTGCAGGTAAAAGACCAAATTCCTACAGGAGCGACAGTGGTTTGTGTCCTCACAGGCAATGGTCTAAAAGACCCAGATACAGCCATTAAACACAATCACAGTCAATTTAAACAGGGGATTGCAGCAGAATTGGGCGCAGTCGCCGAGGCAATGGGATTTTAAGTAACCTGGAAATACAAGCGATCGTAATATCTAATGTAAAAATTGCGTAGGCAAAGCCCACCGGAGGTATCGCAGGCAATATTTTTTAGTCTGGCGAGTGTCAAAATAATCCCAAATTGCCAAATGATTGCGATAGATGAATTCACACTAAGCAAGATGCAGCAAGGCAATCCCCAATCAAAAATCAAGAATCTAAAATCCAAAATGGTATAATCCTAAAGAATTTTTAATCAGCTGGTTGATCATTTTAATAATCACCAACAAACAAAAGGATACAAGCCCCTAAATTTATTTATGGGGATTATTAATTTTGAATTTTGAATTTTGAATTTGGAGCGAAGCGACATGACTCATTCTACTGATATTGCCACCTTAGCCCGATGGATGTCAGCTGACTTTAGTAATCAAGAACAAGCTTTTGAAAATCCGCCTTTTTATGCCCACATTCGTGTGTGTATCCGTCCCCTTCCCTTGGAATTGTTCTCAGGAGTAAGTTTGTTTCTCGAACAAGCTTATGATTTTATGCTCAATCAACCCTACCGGATGCGGGTAATGAAATTGATTCCCGCAGAAAACCACATTGCTATTGAACACTACACCGTTAAAGAAGAACAAAAATTTTACGGTGCATCTCGTGAACCCGAACGCCTCAAAGAGTTGTCTGTTGACCAACTGGAAAAAATGCCAGGCTGCAACATGATTGTAGAGTGGACAGGTAAGAGCTTCAAAGGCAGGGTCGAACCTGGTAAAGGCTGCATTGTGGTTCGTGACGGCAAAAATACTTATTTAGATAACGAATTTGAGATTGACGCTAAAGAATTTTTCAGCCTCGACCGAGGAAGGGATTTAGACACTGATGAGCGTCTGTGGGGTTCCATCGCCGGCCCATTTCACTTTGTCCGATGGGCGAATTTTGCCGATGAAGTCAAAGCTAATTAACGCACTACATGTTCAAAGTAAGCCGTTTGTGGGTAGATGTTGATGAACGTGTATTTCACGACATTCCCACTTACAACTGTTAATTTCTTGATTGATATTCTTAAAAGTAGTGTCGAATAGGTGGTCTGAAAGACGCTCCTAGCAAGGAAGCACAGGTTAAATGCTAAATTATCACAGAAATTTGGATTAGCGATCGCTAATCCAGATATAACGAAAACCTGGATGGTGACACAAGACTACCAGAAACATCCAGTTAACCCACTATCTCTACCTCACAATCTTGTGCTACTATTGTTAAGCTGACCCTATTGCCTCCTTAAGATATCAAACTAGTGGGCAAAAAGTCATTATATTGTCGATGTGGCGGCATAGCCAAGTGGTAAGGCAGAGGTCTGCAAAACCTCCACCCCCGGTTCAAATCCGGGTGCCGCCTTAAGGCTTTCAGCCTTTTAGGACTTCCAGAAACAACACAAAACACATTTTTGATATTCAAAGTGATATTCAAAAAAAGGGTAGCTTGACTTATTAAGGATAAATAGACATCCAAGTGATATCTAATAATGAAGTCCCCTAAGTTACCAGTTACTCTGTCCTATGGTCTCTATCAAAAGCTCAAATCGCTTTCAGCAGTTAATAACATCTCTATGGCCGCTCAAGTCAGATACCTCATCAGTCAAGCCAGTTACCCTCAAGGAACTACAGGCGGGTCTACAGGAAGTCAGAATATCAATGATTTAGATGCGTTCCCCCTGTCCTAATCCCCAGTCCCGAACAAATAAATCAACGCTTCTACTAGAACTTGATTTTGTTCATCTGTGCCAACAGTAATGCGTAATTTATCATCTAGCCCAGGCTGCTTGAAGTAACGGATTAAAATTCCCTGTTCTTTCAGTTTTTGATAGAGATATTCTGCGTTTTTTTGTGGAGGCTGTACTAGCAAAAAGTTAGTTTGGGAATCCCAGATATGAAAACCTAATTGTTTCAAGTCTGTTGATAGCTGATTCCGCGATGCTTTAATCTTTGCCACACAAGCATTTTTATAAGCTTGATCGGTAATAGCAGCCTTGCCAATTGCACAAGCGATCGCATCGATATTATAGCTATCCTTCACTTTAAACAATCCCTGCAACAGTTTAGGATTCGCCACTCCAAATCCTAATCGCAGTCCAGCCAACGAGTAGCCCTTAGAAAGGGTACGAATTATGATGACATTTTCGTATTCCTTTACCAAAGCCAACGCATTCTCTTCAGTAAAATCTATGTATGCTTCATCAATCACCAAAACTCCAGATAACTGGCTGGCTAATTGGCGCAGCTCGTTAGTTGCTACCAGATGCCCCGATGGACTATTCGGCGATGCAATGAATGTGACAGAACCATTGGCAGCAACCAGTTCTTCCAAAGGTAAACTGTAGTCCTCACTGTAGGAAATTTCAATAATTTCCGCAGCCTGCATTTCTGCCAATGTACGATATAGCACATAAGTTGGCATCGGATAAACTACCTTTTTTCCAGGTTCTGCACAGGCTCGAATTACTACGCTCAACAATTCGTCACTACCATTGCCTACAATAATCCAATCGCTAGGAACTCCTAAAACTTGACTTGCGGCTTCTCGAAATTCCCCGCCGAAAGGTTCTGGATATCGCCGCAACCACTCTTCCTCAATATTTTGCAGTACAGCTAGTGCCGCAGGGGAAGGAGGATAGGGGTTCTCGTTGCTGTTGAGTTTAATTATCTGTGTACCGCGTTGGGGCTGCTCACCGGGAACATAGCTAGCCATTGCATCAACATTAGAGCGAAAGTAATTAGTCATAGGGCATTGGTTGTGTATCTTAAGCAAATTTCAACCCACAATTTCTGACGATATCGTATTTTGTCGTTTACAAAATACGGCTTTAGGATTTACATACTATACAGAGGTATGTTGTAAATCAACGTAAATACGTCATTTCAAGTGTTTATTAATCATTAATTGATGTTGAAAGAGGCAGGAGGCAGAAGGCAGGAGGCAGGAGGCGCAAAATGGAAAAGGGATTCAAACCCCAACCAAATTGTAAGCGCCGTGTAGACGGCGGGGTTTTAAACCCTTGTTCCCTTCTCTTCTCTACGAGAGGCTACGCCAACGAGACGCACTCGCGTTCGGTCACGGGCAGGAGACAGATAGCGTAGCGTAAAGCCTGCGGCATAGCTACGCTTAGAGCGAGTCCGCGAGCGTCGGGCAGTTTTCCTCCTGCCTCCTGCCCTCTGCCTCCTGCCTTCCTTGATAAATAAACGCACGTCATCGGGGCAATTCATGAATTTGCCCCGACGGGGGAAGTATTTGAACGCTTATTTCCCCTCAAAAATGTTTAGATATCGTTAGAAAATAGAACCAGGGAGCAAAGGAGCAAGAAAAGAATAACAATATCCAATGACCAATGACCAATGACAAATGACCAATGACAAATGACAAATCATTACCGATATATTATTTTTTACAAACCCTATGGCGTTCTCAGCCAATTTACAAAAGATGCTCCCACACATAGCACCCTGAAAGATTATATAGATGTACCTGATGTCTATCCTGTAGGACGCTTAGACTGGGATAGTGAAGGATTACTGCTGTTAACAAATGATGGACAATTGCAACATCGCCTTGCCCATCCGCGTTTTGGTCATAAACGTACTTACTGGGTACAGGTAGAGCGAATTCCAGATGAAGATGCGATCAAAAGGTTGCAAACAGGCGTAAAAATTCAAGATTACCGCACTCAACCAGCACAAGTTAGGCTCTTATCAAAAGAGCCAGAGCTACCTGAACGCACCCCGCCAATTAGATTTCGTAAAAATGTACCGACAGCTTGGCTGGAAATGACTTTGACAGAGGGAAAAAACCGTCAAGTCCGGCGCATGACTGCGGCTGTTGGGTTTCCGACTTTGCGACTGGTTAGGGTCAGCATAGCCCACCTACGATTAGATGACTTACAATTGGGTCAATGGCGCGACCTCACTACATCTGAACTCCAATTTATTTCTGTTTAGAGACGACAGGAAAAGGGCTAAGGAGCAAAGGGAGATCAGGGAATGAGAGGGAAAAGGGGGCAAGGAAAATAACCATACTCAATTCCCGATTTCCAATCTTTGCGATCGCTATCTTATTGAACACAGCTTAATATACATTGGTTTGATAGGAATACCGGAGTTTCTAAAAAAACTTCTTGCGGGCTTTTGTAGAATATGTGATACTCTACATCTATAAAGAAAACACGGTAGTTCTATCGTTTTACCGTAGTTTAAAAGGACAGGATTCATGCAGCTACTATGGTTCATCCCAACCCACGGCGACGGACGTTACCTTGCAACTGCTACAGGTGGAAGGGCAGTAAGCTTTCCCTATCTGCGGCAGATTGCCCAAGCGGTGGATGACCTTGGTTATACAGGGGCATTGCTGCCCACGGGACGTTCTTGCGAAGATGCTTGGATTGTAGCGTCAACGCTGGTATCGCTGACACGACAGATGCGTTTTTTGGTGGCGATTCGTCCCGGCTTGGTATCGCCTGGAGTAGCGGCGCGGATGGCGGCGACTTTTGATCGTCTCTCTGGAGGACGCTTGCTGATTAATGTTGTGACAGGAGGCGATCCCGTAGAATTAGCGGGAGATGGCTTGCATTTGGATCACGATCAGCGCTATGAATTAACAGATGAATTTTTGACAGTATGGCGAGCGATCGCTAGTGGAGAACAAGCCAATTTTCAGGGCGATTATCTCAATATTCAAGATGGGAAACTGCTGTTTCCACCTGTTCAAAAGCCATATCCACCTTTGTGGTTTGGCGGTTCCTCTCCTGTTGCTCAAAAAATTGCTGCCAAGCATGTAGATGTCTATCTAACTTGGGGCGAACCACCGGCGCAAGTAGCCGAGAAGATTGCATTAGTTCGCAGACTTGCAGAAGCAGAAGGCCGGACTTTGCGGTTTGGGATTCGTTTACATGTGATTGTGCGCGAAACCGAGAGTGCAGCCTGGGATGCAGCCAATGATTTAATTAAATATGTTGATGACGAAGCGATCGCTAAAGCCCAAAAAGCTTATGCCCGGATGGATTCAGTTGGACAACAACGGATGACTCAATTACACCACGGTAATCGTGAGGCTTTAGAGATTAGCCCGAACCTCTGGGCAGGAGTTGGTTTGGTGCGGGGTGGTGCGGGAACAGCCTTAGTAGGCGATCCCCAAACTGTAGCGGCCAGAATGTTGGAATATGCAGATTTAGGTATTGAGTCCTTTATCCTCTCTGGTTATCCCCACCTAGAAGAAGCTTATCGAGTCGCAGAACTTCTATTTCCCCATTTGCCCTTAGAAAATCTGCCAGCAGTAGAAAAGCAACATGTCTTGAGTCCATTTGGCGAGATTGTGGCAAATGAAGATTTCCCTAAGCAGCATAAAGAGAAAGCCACATCCATATCCTAGTAAAGTTTAGGTTATTGGTTATTCCCCATTCCCATTTAATACATAGGAGTTTAATTGAATGACAAATATTTTAGCGATCGCAGGTAGTCCAACCCATCCATCTAGAACTTATGGTTTGGTCGAATACAGCGCCAAGCTTTTACAACAAGAAGGCTTGGATGTAGACATTATTTCAGTTCGGGATTTACCTGCTGAAGATTTAGTTTTTGGACGATACGACAGCCCTGCTTTAGAACAGCCAAAAGCTTTATTAGCAAAAGCAGATGGTGTGATTATAGCCACCCCAATCTACAAAGCTGCTTACACAGGAGTGCTAAAAACATTTCTAGATTTGCTCCCACAAAAATCATTGACAGGTAAACCCGTATTACCAATTGCCCTTGGTGGAACGATCGCTCATTTATTGGCAATTGAATATGCTCTGAAACCTGTATTATCTGAATTAGGAGCGCGGCATATCTTAGCTACTGTTTATGCAGTAGACAAACAAATTCAACGACAAGCTGATAACAGTGTCGTCTTAGATGAAGAAATTGACCAAAGGCTCAAAGATGTCCTCAAAGAATTTGTTAAAGCTGTAGCTTATGATGCCGCCGCGCCTCAAGAATTGGTTCATGCCAATTAAATAATCAAGTTTATACCTCCGTTTACTTGTAGCAGACGGGTAATTTCTCCCCATCTGCTACCTTTTTTAAAAGTTAATCAAATTAGCATAAAATTCTATTAAAATAACAACCTGACTGTCTCACCACTTTGCATCTAAGTTTAAAAAATATTTTTTACAACTAATTTAAGATTGCTATAGATATCAAAATTGTCTCCTAACTCTACCCGTAGTAGATTAGTTAATTTAACTAATCTACTATTTTTTCTTTTGAGATTTTAAAATTGCTATCAGGATATGAGAAAGTTTACCAATAATATAGGTTGGATAAAGCTAATACCTTACCCAACCAAAGCGTGATCGCTCTTAATAAGCTAAAAAACATCTAATTTGCATAATCGAATTAAATATAACTCTTGTGGGGTGGGCGTACTGGACACATTCTTCAGTGCAAGTCACACAAGCATGAGTTTGTCTTTGTTTGGGCTTGCAGCTAGGAAATCTTTATGAGCCTGATTATTAATTTCCTATAGGACTCATATTTGATTTTTGAAAAAACCCTGTACAACTCAAAAGCCTTCTTTCCTATTGCCTCTTGCCTTCTCACCCTACGCCAACAAAAATCAAAGCGGATTCCTATATTAGTCTTCTTTTTAATTGAATAGTTAGTTATTGTCTTCCACAACGACTATTCAGAAGCTACAAGCAACCCATATTTGATATTTTATCACTGTTATAATGCCTGCCCACGCAGATAAATGAAGCAGATTATGAAGTTGAAATTTTCTCAACTTGTTTCGGAGCTTTTATTTCAGTAAATAGTTGAATTCCTTGATTAAAATTAAATTTACTTTCATCAGGCTTTGCCATCTTTTGATAAGTTAAACCTAATTGATAATAAGCTTCAGCTAGATCGCACTTAGCACCTATTTTATCCAACAGTTCGATTGCTTCTCTATGATGAGCCAGGGCTAATTCAAAATCTGCTTTTTGTCGATTAATTTCTGCTAAACCATTGAGTGTCTTTGCTTTCACCTGCATATAATGGCTTTCTTCAGCAAAATTTAAAGCTTGCTGTAATATTTGATTTGCTTGATAAAACTCTCCTAAATTGACGTATGTTTGACCCAAAATTTGCATGAAATAGACAAATCTCCCAGTCTGTTCTAACAGTTTTTCGTTCGTAATATTCTGATAAGCTACATCTGCTAATGCAAAGGAGGCATCACGCAAACCTAAATAAGAATACACCAAAGCTAAACAAACTGATGCTTTCTCTGCCCAGCGATGATGCTCAGTATTTTGGGCTAAGTAAATTACTTGTTGAAATAAATTTGCGGCTGCCTCTAGTTCCCACAAATCTATTTTGTAAAGACCAATACTTAATAAAGAATCTACCTCTAGCATCCTCAGATAGTAAACTGGATGTTTATTTTCTGGCTGAGGTATAAGTGATTTGAGTGCTTGGGTTGCCAGAGTAATAGTCTTTTCTTGACAAGCTATCGCTTGACTAATCTTACCTGTTATCCAATATAAGTCGCCCAGTATATTATAGAGTTCACTGAGGTTTTGGTTATTTTCCAAATTGTTAACAACTTGATTAATTGCCGCCAGTATCGGTTGAATTAAACCCATCCGATACAACGTACTACCAAGAGGCAAAAATTGCTGCCATTGATTATTTCTGCTTTTTAAAATTACCTTACCTGCTAACTCAAACTCATGAATTTCTATATAATGATAATATGCTTCCAGAGCTTGCAAAGCATCTTTAAAGGTTTCAATTTGTTTAATACTAGCTGTCCAAAATTCTGCGGCTTTGTGATTGGCAATTTCCCATTCATCGCTAGGGCGTAAACGTGCGATCGCTTCTTTCCGAATCACCGGATGCAAGCAATATTCGCCTTTTTCGCACTCTACCAAAGACCGATTTCTCAAGGAGACGATGATTTGGCGATGTTGATCGGGTGGAACATCCCAAAGTAAACAAAATAACCCTTGTGATGGGATAGTAGGTATATCTTGGTAACGATAACATCCCAAACGACAAAGTAAGCGATATGCTTGGGGGTCGAGGGCTTGCAAACGATTGATTTGACTAACCGCTAAATTTTTTAAGTCGGTTACTGCTAAAGGATCAGCATGATTTTCTTGCCAATAAAGAACCATGTCACCGCCAAAATCCTCCTGAATCGAACCGCAGAGAATTCCCATTGCTTTAGCATTACCGCCATAAGTGCGATGCATGATTTGCAAGGTTGGTGAGTCGATGGCTAATCCCCGGTTGCTAAAAAACTGTAGCCATGCGCTTTGATCCAAACCAGGAAGCCGATAGTGATTCACATTCAACCCAGGTTCACAAAGGCGATCGCGGCTGGTAATCAAGGTAACAGATTGCACCCTGGCATCAGCCAACACCCGCAATAGTTCTACATAGTTGCGGTGAGAAGCAATCAACCTACCTTGTTGATCTAATGCAGGTTCCAGATTGTCAATTAACACCCCAATCCGCCGATTGTGGAGTTCGCGCTTGAGTCGTCCCAATGTAACCCCAAATTCTACCCCAGGTTCTTGATCAAAATCTTGTTTGAGCCATTCCTCTACTACTCGTTCGGCGGGGGTGATATTTTGCGTTTCCTTCGCCATCAGCAGTTCCAAAACCAAGTCAAATTCTTGATGAAGATATTGCTGCGCTAGAGTAGTTTTGCCTAAGCCTCCCTCACCTTGGATGACAATGACCTTTGATCCTTGATTTACCAAAGTATTCAGGTGAGCGATCGCAGCTGTTCGTCCAATAAAATTGGTATCCTCTAATTTTGGGGTGGGATGTGGCGATCGCGAGTAATCAATCAGACTGGATGATATCGCACTAGTTTTTCTCAGAACTCGCTCCAAAGTAGCACGACAATTACTTTTGGTAATCTTTTCTCGCAATACTTTAGACAGCAGTTTCCATAACTGAGAACCAGCATCCTTGGCGTGTCCTTCGGTACAACCGTAAGAATGAGCGATATCTAAGTATTTTCTACCCAACCAAACTTGCACAAGAATCACTTTTTGCAAATCGCTCAACCGTTCCCCAGTCTGAGGGGGAATTGTGGCATCTAACCATGCTAATGCTGCTTCAGCGTCCATTGTGTAACGACAAGGATAGTTCAGATTTTAGGGACAACTATAAATTACTCTACAGTTATGTTGCGGGAGTTTTCGGATAAGATTCTGTAAACCCGACTTTTTTCCCGACTTTTGCAAACTTTATTCAAAATTCAGCCGCAATTTTCATTGCTTCTTGTGAGTGCAACTAAGAGGATGTTTGAAAAGTTATTAGTGATGTATCAAATCCTTTTAGATCCCCCTAAATCCCCCTTTTTAAGGGGGACTTTGATCCGGTTCCCCCCTTTTTAAGGGTGGTTAGGGGGGATCAACAAGTGTCTAAAATCACAGCCAAATACTTTTCAAACAACCTCTAATGGAGTCTCTTGCAAAAGCTAGTTTACCGGCCCAAGAAATTAATTCAGCATCACCAGTTCTTTAATACGTTGTCAATTAACTCAATCTTGTAATAGTCAAAATTAATGTTCCACGATTTTTAAAATACATTATTGGAACATCATTGGCATAACAAAACAACTCCCCACTTGAAGAAGCTTTATATTTCTACAATTTCTTCCCAATTAAGAACTCTTGTTCACCAGACTGGCCAATATTCCCAATTAGGGAAAACCAGTTTTCGTTTGGTTTTCTGCGGAACATCTCAGCCCAACGTAGCCACGGTTTTGTATACCCATCTGCATCACTTCTAATCTTGGCATCATACCAAAACTGTTCTCCTTGTACTTCAAACTTATAACTTGCTCCTATTTCTAGAAAAATACCAGTGGCGTTCCAGTATTTCTGAGCGTCTATTATTGTTTCTGATGAAGAGCCAATTTGTAGCTTTGTCATTTTTGTATTAATTTTACATAATTGTAACGATAGAACCGGAACTTCACTTATTACATACGAATAATCACTTGCCGAAGAAAAAATATTAAGGAGATAAGTTTAGAAATTTGTATTACTTAAATGCCTTAAATAATCTTTTTTTAACCTCTTATTAATTTGAAAAACTTACTCTTCCTAGATAATTGAGGCTAGCTATTTACAACAAATTAAGCCTCATTCAAAATATCAGGGAGTATACATTGAATCTATCGAGACGTCAGTTTTTTACTTTGGCAGGGGCATCTGCTACAGGTGCCGTCCTTCTATCTCCTTTGCAAGCATTCTATGCTAAACCCGCGATCGCTGCGGGTCCCTACGGCAATTTAGTGTCCGACCCCAATGGAGTATTAGATTTGCCAGCTGGATTCACTTACCGCAGACTGTCCGAAACAGGCCAAACGATGAATGATAGTTACCTAGTACCGGGTGGTCACGATGGTATGGGTGCTTTTGCCGGGTCTAATGGCAATACGATTCTAATTCGCAATCATGAACTCGGTACTTCTGGCAACGGTGTGGGCGCTCCCAGTGGCAGCAAGTACAACTCAAATGCAAGGGGCGGTTGTACTAAATTGGTTGTTAATTCTTCCCGCAACCTGCTAGAACATCGGGGTGTCCTGGCGGGAACTATTCGCAACTGTGCTGGTGGCCCTACGCCTTCAGGGTCATGGTTAACCTGCGAGGAAACTTTTGAAAGCAATAACGGTAAGAAGCATGGTTATGTGTTTGAAGTTCCCAGTAGTGCAAATACTTTTGTCACTCCCGTCCCACTAACCGCTATGGGGCGTTTTAATCACGAGGCTGCTGCTGTAGACCCCAACACAGGGTATATCTACATGACAGAAGACCGGAGTGATGGGCTGTTCTACCGCTTCATTCCCAACCAAACCAACAACCTGAGTGCTGGCGGCACGCTATACGCTTTAAGGATTACAGGGTCATCTGGAATTAACACAGCTACGGGTTTCCCAAAAAATACACCTAGGGCGGTGAACTGGGTACAGATTAGCAATCCTGATCCCACATCTGATACTGTCAGAACAGCAGGGTATAACAGCGGTGCCGCCAGATTTTCAGGTGGGGAAGGCATCTTTTATGGCGGTGGTTATGTCTACTTCACTTGCAAGAGTGGTAGTAGTTCTGGAAATGGTCAGATTTGGCGTTATTCGCCCGCTAATAATACCGTTGAGCTATATATTGAACCAAACAATTCTGGTGTACTAGATAATCCAGACAATATTATAGTTTTCCCCAACCGGGACATCTTCCTCTGTGAAGATGGGGATGGAACGGATTACATTCTGGGCATTACTCCCAGTGGCAGTCTTTATAAGTTTGCTAAAAATGCCCTCAACACATCAGAGTTCGCCGGAGTCTGCTTCTCCCCCGATGGTCAGACGATGTTTGTCAACGTACAAAGTCCAGGAATAACCTTTGCTATCTGGGGGCCCTGGTAACGCTACCTCCTATTTCAGTGTCTAGTCAGGGGAGAGAGCGATCGCCCTGGCTAGGCTCAGACAGCGATATTTTCTATAACCAACTTTTTCCCCGACTTTTGCAACCCCATCACATAAAACTGCCGACTTCAGCCGACTGACAAAACGAAGTGCGATCGCTTAGGCTATTGGGCATAGAGATAAAAATTTAAGTATAAAAATATGCTTAACACCCTCAGCCCAATCACAGAAGACTTAGCAGGTCAAAGCTATCCCAGTCCTCATTACTTGCAAATACAGCACCGCATTCGTTCACTCATAGACAGATATATTGCAGTCGAAAAACTACATGAACGTCTGCAAGATTTACCGTTACAGTTTGCCAATCCCCAACCGCGTCCCTGGAAACCCATTGACTGGCAAACAATTAACCGCAATCAAATTATCGGCTTAGATGCAGAGGTATTTTTATCTATATTGATAGGTGCAATGGATACAGAAGCACCAATTCGCGGCTATACCCAAACAAGTCGGCAATATTTAGAAAAATTGCATCCTCAAATGGCTCGGTTTGTTGGTGGAACTGTCGGTAAAGATGGCGAACTGCTGGAACTTGGTTTGTGGGAAAAGGAAGAACGTCAGCACACACCAGCATTAATCAAAATCTACACCCAATTGACAGGCGAGAAAATTACCCCAAAATTTCGTACTGTTAGAAGCTATCTTCCCACAGATGACGCTCACGAAGACTTATATCGCCACGGCTTACACCGCATTGCCACAGAATACGGTGCAACCTGTCTTTATATTTGGTTGATGGCTCACACCACTGGCGCACTCCAGGATGTTTTAGAGGAACTAGCACAGGATGAAATCAACCATACGACCAAATTCTGGGGGTTCGGAGTCTGGACTTTCCCTGATACTGGCTTGATGCGAATTGGACGCACACTCATCAAAACGCGATCGCAAAATTATCAGCGCAACAACCTCATGCGTACCCTCCGCCGCATGATGGCTACCCTCAACTGGAATGCTTGGTCATTGACTAACAAAGCAACTCTCCTCTTCACCTTCACCTATACAATGCGTCGTCTCTGGAGTTGGAACAATAGCCTCACACCAGAGTATTTGCAAGATTTATTTGAAACTACCTATTAGTAAAAACAAAGGACAAATGACAAATAACAAATCAAAATTACCCAGCGATTTAAATCCCCAAAAAATACCCCAACATATCGCCGTCATTATGGATGGTAACGGAAGATGGGCAAGCAGTCGAGGATTACCGCGCATTGCTGGACATCGCCAAGGAGCAAGTACGCTTAAAGAACTATTACGTTGCTGCAAAGATTGGGGAATCAAAGCGTTGACAGCCTACGCTTTCTCAACAGAAAATTGGCAGCGTCCTATTGAAGAAGTAGATTTTCTGATGCTGTTGTTTGAGCGATTATTACATCGCGAGTTGGCTCAGATGCATCAAGAAGGTGTACGAATCTCCTTTATTGGAGATTTATCGGCTTTACCCAAGTCTCTACAAACGGAAATGGAGCGTTCAATGGCAGAGACTTTGAACAATCAAGCAATCCACTTTACTGTTGCAGTCAACTACGGTAGCCGCAACGAAATTACCAGAGTTTGCCGTCAAGTAGCTCAACTCGTGGAACAAGGCCAACTCAGTGCTGAACAAGTGAATGAAAGTCTTGTAGAACAACACCTCTATACGGCAAACACTCCAGAACCCGATTTGCTGATTCGTACTAGCGGTGAAATGCGATTGAGTAATTTTCTTTTGTGGCAAATGGCGTATACAGAGATGTATTTCACCGATATTCTTTGGCCAGATTTTAATCGAGAAGCATTTCATCAGGCTTTGTTGAACTACCAAAGTCGCGATCGCCGTTTTGGTCAAGTTAAAGCTTCACTGTCAGCTTAGGGTATTTGGAAAACCTCTCTATTAAATTTTCCCCTTCCCGACGCGGGAAGGGGACTAGGTTTTTTGCTGCTATCAAGCATAAAGTAAAAGCACCCACAGTACCAGGATGGTATATGAGCGCTAATAAATTAAAACATTATTGAGGATAATCTATCTGCTATGACAGACCGAAGTAACTATAAGAATAGCAGGCGGTGGGTAAATAAACTGCAAGGGTAGTTACAAATGTTTTGTTAAAAATACTACTTACTGTAAGGTGTTGCTTCTTTTGCAAAAATATGGTAAGTTCCGCTCCTAGTTTAAAAATTTTCTGTATGCGATCGCTATAAAGCTTCTCTTGGATGAAACTGGTTAACAACCGTAAGAGAACTTATTTGCACCGTTTGCCTCCCGATCTTACCTGTACCCCAATCGATCTGCGATCGCAGTCTCTTAATTTTTTTGAATAAATTATTCTTTGGTAGGTATTGAGCCGAAATCCTGATACTTTTGGCGAAAGTGTTACAACTAATAGCTGCAACGGTAGATTGAAGGTTTGAGCTTACATAATACTTTCAAATACAAATATGTATTACATTTGCTAACAGTATCAAGCTCAATATCTATATTCTTCATCACAAAATCAGACTTAAGTAAGTTGATGTTAAAAAAACCAAGTATGTTACGAGACGTAAATATGCTTAAAACCCTTACTAATGACCAATAACAAAGGCAAATGACAGCCTTAGCCAGTTAGCTTTAATTTTACCGACTTACCTATTAATTATTATTTTGTCAATATAGCAATCTGATTTTAGATTTGAACAGAGAAAATTTGTCAGGCTTATGAATCAGGCATCCTACGGAGCTTGCTGTTCAAAAACCATTCATTATTTACTATAGTAACTATAAATACTATCAATATAATTTTTTGTTAATTCTTTCCAAAAATAGTATTTACTATAATTTAATACTTGCGATATAAGCTGATGTTCTGGTAAGTCAATTCAGAAAAAATCCTGATATCAAAAATTTAAAGTTGACAAGATTCTCTTGCTAAAACTACTTTAAATTTACTTATCAATCAATTTTAAAATCGCAATTAATTTTTCCCTATTTTATCGGTGTTAGGAGTTATGATGGCAAAATATCTACTAGCTTCTGCTAGTGGGATGGGGTTTTTGTGTTTAATTGCCGGGTTGTCACCTGTGCAAGCCCTTCCTAGTTTAGAAATTGCAGATAAAAACGTAGCTGTTAATCAAGATGATGGCAGCTATCAAAAAAATGATTCTTATCAAAGCAATTTAGCAAACAATATCTCCAGTCAATTGCTGATAGCTAATGATAGTCAAAAAAATTTCCCCTCAGTCAAGCAACAGCAAAATAATCAAGATTTAGGAGTAGATTCTGCTGTTAAGTTTGGACAGACAATCACAGCACAATCTGCAAGCTCATCTCCATCCTCAGATAAACTTGCACAAGTAACATCCGTATCCCAATTGTCTGATGTACAGCCGACTGATTGGGCTTTTCAGGCACTCCAATCTTTAGTTGAGCGCTATGGTTGTATCGCAGGTTATCCGAATCAAACCTATCGCGGTAATCGGGCGATGACTCGCTATGAATTTGCTGCTGGCTTAAATGCTTGTTTAGACCGAATCAACGAACTGATTGCGACTGCAACTGGTGATTTGGTCAAGAAAGAAGATTTAGCCGCGTTGCAGAAACTACAAGAACAATTTGCGGCGGAATTGTCAACATTGCGTGGTCGAGTAGATGCTGTAGAAGCTCGCACAGCAGAACTAGAAGCAAATCAGTTTTCTACTACGACCAAACTCAATGGTGAGGTAATTATTGCTGGTGTTGGTGCTAGTGGTGGCGCTCCTAATGATAGTGACCCGAACATCATCCTAGTCAATAGAGTGCGGTTAAATCTCACCACTAGCTTTACTGGTAAAGATTCATTAATTACTGGATTACAAGCTTATAACTTTTTGGGTGGAGCCGATGGACAAGGTAGCCTGCAACAAAGTTTAGGATTAGCTTCACCTCTTTTAAGTTCTAGTAGCGCTCGTACCAGTTTTGAACCGCAATTTCCGGGGATAAATGTCAATACTTTGTCGAGTGTTGGCGCAAACAGTGTTCAGCTTTACAAATTACTGTATATCTTTCCCGTCGCTAATAAATTAACCTTGTTTGCGGGAACTGCGGCGGAAACATCAGATGCTTTCCCAGCAATTACGCCTTTTTATGGTGAAGGACAAGAGTCAATATCTCGTTTCGCCGGCTTAAATCCTGTGCTACGGATTTCTGGTGGGACTTCAGGTACTGGTTTAGCATCGGCGGCGGGCTTTATTTATAGTATTTCCCCGAATTTGGATTTACGAGCTTTATACGGTAGTGTAAATGCCAATTTACCCCAAAAATCTGCTAGTGAGGCACTACCAGGAGTTTCTACTACACCTTTGGGAGGAGGTTTATTTAGTGGTAGTAGTGTTATTGCCGCACAGTTAACCTTCAAGCCCAGTCCTGACCTAGATATTGGTCTAAACTATGCCAATAGTTATCATGAAATCAATATTTTAGGTACAGGATTAATTAGTGCTGATATTGGTGCTTTAGCTGGTGTTGAGGCTGGGACACCAGTCAAACTAAACTCTGTTGGGGGTACGGTTACATGGCGATTGTCTCCCAAAATAGCCTTATCTGGCTACGGTGCAGCACTATTTGTTGATGCTGCTTCAAATAGTGTGAATGCTTCCACCACCTTTACAAGTTGGATGGCGGGAGTTCACTTCAGAGATTTATTCAAGTCAGGGAACACTGCTGGGATTCTTTTTGGTCAGCCGCTTTTCCGTAGTGATACTGGTGGTTCTGCTCAACTTACGCCCACAGGCGAGAATCGGGCCACTCCTTACCATTTAGAAGGCTATTATCGCTTTCAAGTTAGCGATAATATCAGCATTACCCCTGGTGCGTTTGTTCTCTTTAACCCAGAAGGTAACAGCAACAATGAGACTACGACTGTAGGCGTACTTCGCACTACTTTTACCTTTTAACAATAGCTCCAAATAGCGCAAATATCCTCCAAAAAGTAACACTCCTGAAAAGGAGTGTCGAGGATAAGATAATCACTAATAAACAAGTAGAAATTTGGTGGACGATTATCGAATAATAATATTGTCTTTTTGCCCAAAATCTTTTATGCAAAACTGGTAAGATACTTAGGTTCGCTACGCTCAAAATAAAGTGCGTAGCCCATCATCGATATCGCCTCACACATAACCTAATTGTTTCTTTTACCTGAGTTACCAGGTTGATTTGAAAGTTGGTGCTTTTGTATAACCCGCTCAATCTGGCAAGTCACTGCATTTATTCTGTATTTAACCTTATCAAAATCAATATTTACCCAAATATAGGCTTTGTCAGGTCTTTCTTGCTTATTATTCATATATTGCTTTTCTTGTCAAGATATTTTGTTATATCTATACAATATAGCCATCTCTATTTCTAAACTACTTTCTCTAGACGTATAAGTAAATATGCTTAATATTTACTTAAGATTTTATCTGCTAGAAGTTCAACCACTATTCACTAAAAGAGACGCGACATTTCGCGCCTCTAAGAAGCAAAACCCAAATTCTAAGTATTAGCTTAAATCTTTGTTTGTAGATATTGCACCAACTGGGGTGCTTGCATCACTCCCTCTATCCTATCCACAGGTTTACCTTGCTTAAACAATACTAAGGTTGGGAGAGAGGCAATTTTGTACTCAGTAGCCAAATCTGTGTATTTCTCTGTATCAATTTTTACGATTCGTAGGCGATCCTTAAGTTGGAGATTGACTTGCTCTAAAATTGGCACCATCATTTGGCATGGGCCACACCAGTCAGCGTAAAAATCTACTAATACAGGTACATCAGAAGCAGACAGCATCTCTTCAAAGCTGTTAAATTCTTTTTTAGTTGCCATGTGACACACGCCGATTTTCAATTGTTTGTTTCAATAGTAATTCTTAGTAAATAAAATCGGTACAAGTTTATGGGTTTTGTTGGGAAAATATTAGATTACTCAATATAGATTGATTTAGCCGCAAAAATCTTAAATATTTATAATAAAATCCATATATCGTGTGTGTTTGTGTATATGGATTAGATATGTATTTAAACCTATCTTAGCTGCCTAAATAAAGTAAGTTAGCACAATAAAATCATAATATGTAAAGAAAAATGAACTAGGCTAAAACCCTTATAACTATTGCCTTATCCCAAAGCTAAATACAAGGTATAGCTTATCTATAAAATATCTAATTTGCAGGATGACAGCAAGATTCTCACCCTAAAGAGTGAGATTTTATCTAGACAATATTCAGATGTTCCCTAAATCACCATAAGATAATTAGCGCGGTATTTCTAAGATTGAGGAACATTAAATGACATTATTACAAGGTAAAGTCGCAATTGTCACAGGTGCATCACGAGGAATTGGCAAAGCGATCGCAATTGAATTAGCTTCACAAGGAGCGATCGCAGTTGTCAATTATGCTAGTTCGAGTGCTGCGGCTGAGGCAGTTGTTACAGAAATTACAGCAGTGGGAGGTCAGGCGATCGCTATCCAAGCAGACGTTTCTAAAGGCGATCAAGTAGATGCACTAGTTAACGCCGTCATGGAAAAGTTTAGCCGTGTGGATATCTTAGTCAATAACGCAGGGATTACCCGTGACACACTGCTTTTGCGTTTAAAGCCAGAAGATTGGCAAGCTGTGATAGACCTTAATCTAACTGGTGTTTTCTTATGTACACGCGCCGTCAGTAAAATCATGCTCAAACAGCGATCGGGGCGAATTATTAACATTACTTCCGTTGCTGGGCAGATGGGCAACCCAGGTCAGTCCAACTACAGCGCCGCCAAAGCAGGTGTAATCGGCTTCACCAAAAGCGTTGCCAAAGAACTGGCTACTCGCGGTATTACCGTTAACGCCGTCGCCCCTGGCTTCATCACTACCGATATGACCAGCGATCTCAATAACCCCGAAGATATTCTAAAATACATCCCCCTCGGTCGCTTCGGTCAGCCCGAAGAAGTCGCTGGGATGGTGCGCTTCCTAGCCGCCGATTCCGCCGCCAACTACATCACCGGACAAGTTTTTAATGTCGATGGCGGAATGGTCATGGCTTAAATAGTGCTGAGTTAAGAGTTATTGCAAGGAGGCAGGACAATACTTTTCGGTTAAACCCAATAATCTCTCTTTTGGTCTGGGGAAAGGTTAAAGGGGAAAGGGGAAAGGGTTTGAATTTCCCTTTCCCCTTTCCCCCTTAACCGAAAAGTATTGGGAGGTAGGAGACAGATAGCGTAGCGTAAAGCCTGCGGCATAGCTACGCTTAGAGCGAGTCCGCGAGCGTCGGGTAGTTTTCCTCCTGCCTTCATCTGAAGAGATATATACGTTGACACACAACATAATTCTTCTGTAGAGTGAGTGCGTAATACCGTTTCACTTTCAGGTTGATAGAAATAGACCGCAGGGGACAGAATTAGAGACAAATCTATTTGTATCAAGCATTTCGTGAAATGGTATCAGCCCTAATCTTTTAAGATTAATCTAAAACTGAATGAAAAATATTCCCTAGCAAAGATGACTAACTCAGCACCAAGTCGTTTGAGTGAACTCGCCAAACTGTTTTTTAAACTTGGCGTTATCGGCTTTGGGGGCCCGGTTGCCCATATTGCCATGATTGAAGATGAAGTGGTTAAGCGTCGTCAGTGGTTGACAAGGGAGCATTTTCTAGATTTGCTGGGCGCAACTAACCTAATTCCTGGGCCAAATTCCACAGAAATGGCTATCCATATAGGATATATCTATGCAGGTTGGCTGGGGCTGATTGTTTCAGGTGTCTGTTTTATCTTACCTGCGGTTCTAATTACTGGGGGGTTTGCTTGGGTTTATGTTGCCTACGGCACTTTACCTCAAGTAGCTCCGCTCCTTTATGGCATTAAACCGGCTGTTTTAGCAATCATTATTAATGCGCTCTGGGGGTTGGCAAAAAAGGCTGTGAAAACTCGCCAATTGTTAGTGATTGCTTTGGCTGTGGCGTTAATAACATTATTATTCAAATTAAATGAAGTAATTGCCCTATTAGTTGGGGGATTGCTGGGTATGGTTTGGTTGCATTCTGGCGATAAAAACGACAAACCAGGAGATAAAGCCAACTTTCTAATTGCTAGTCTCACCACAGGCGCGACTTTAAAGGCATCAACAGTTGTTGCTGCATCGGTAGCTACCGCATCTACTGCAACCAACGTTTCTTTATTGCAGTTAGGTTGGTTTTTTCTGAAAGTCGGTAGTGTCTTGTTTGGTGGTGGCTACCTTTTGGTAGCTTTTCTCCAAGGAGGATTAGTTCAAGAATATGGCTGGCTGACACAACAGCAGTTACTAGATGCGATCGCAATTGGTCAATTTACTCCTGGGCCAGTACTTTCGACTGCTACATTTATTGGTTATATCATTGCCGGCATCCCTGGCGCAATTATTGCCACAATCGGAATTTTTCTACCTTCTTTTGTTTTCGTTGCTGCCCTGAATCCCTTAATTCCCCGCTTACGGGCTTCTTCTTGGAGTAGAGCATTTTTGGATGCTGTGAATGTTAGTGCTGTAGCGCTAATGGTTGTTACTACCCTGCAACTTGGTGCAGCCACCTTAACATTACCACAAGCCCCATTTGTAGATTTTCTCGGCTTGGCGATCGCGATCGTCTCAGCCATTTTAGCTATTCACTTCCGCATCAATGCTGCATGGCTAGTCTTTGGCAGCGCTTTGATTGGATGGGGCGCTACACTCTTGGGCTACACTCGTTGAAATTGCATATTTTATCAAAACAGAATTCTGGAATCATACGATTTCTTGGTGAGGCTGCGCCAAATTTTCTTGGCTTCTTCTTTCTTTGTATCCTTCTCTGACGAGACGCTGCGCGTAGCTTGCTTCTCCGTAGGAGTATGCGACCTTTGCGGTAGTCTGCGGCAAGCCGCTTCTCTTCGAGAGGCTTCGCCAACGCGTCTACGTTCCTCACATAGTTTGGCGCATCTTCATACAGAATTAGTATCATGACCTTCGCCAGAGCTTCTTAAACAAGCCAAAAATATAGATATACTAAATCTTGCTTTCAAAGTATTTTCATGTGATAATCACCATTAACTCCGGTAATTTAGTAAAGTTACAGTAGTTTATCGATAGTTGAACAATTAGGTTTTTATCTGTTTAGAGACTATAAGCATGGTAGTAGACATACCAGTTTCTAGCTTAAGGGCTGCTATCTAGAAAAAGTTTGCTACTTTGTGTAGTAGCAGACATCATATTTGAGTTTGAAATTCTAAATATTTAAAGATAAATTATTTTTGCCAATTTTTATCTATACTTCCATTCCATAATCTAAATTTTTCAAGGTGAAATATGTCAATTCAAAACACCGTATCTAATTGGGAAGAACTATTAGAAATTGCTCAAAAAAGTACCCCAGCTCGACGGGTGCGTAGACCAGGGCAATCCCCTTCCACCGCTCCCATTCCTAGCAGTCTTGATAAACTACCACCAAATACAGAACCGCCAGTATTGCTCTACCGCGATACTAACTCTTGGTGTCCATTTTGCGAACGGGTTTGGTTTGCTCTTGAAGAAAAAGAAATTCCCTTTGCAACAGAGTTTATCGACTTGACTAACAAGCCTAAATGGTATACAGATTTAGTTCCCACAACCCTTGTTCCGGCTGCCAAAATTGAAGGAAAGTTAGTCTATGAATCTAAAGAAATTCTGTTAGCATTAGAAGAAAAATTTGGTTCAACTTTGCTTCCTGAAGACCCAGAGGAAAACGCAGTTGCTAGGCAGTGGCTTGAAGAAGCTGAAAGCAATGGTGTGAGAGATATCGCTTACAAATTCCTCCGACAAGCTCCTGAAGATCCAAATGAATTAGCAAGCTTACAGACAGCTTTTGAAGCTAAATTAGACGAACTTGAGCAACTTCTAGGAAAATATTCTGGCCCCTACTTTTTATCTACATTTAGCGTGGTAGATATTACCTATAGCCCCCATTTAGATCGCTTGGCGGCTAACTTACCTGTTTATCGGGGATATCACCTCAAGGGAAATCCTCGGTATCCTCGCATTAACGCTTGGTTTGAAGCACTCAAACAGCGTCCTGCCTATCACCGCGTCAAATCGGATGATATCACCAACAATTTACTTCTACGTCGCCGATGGGGTGTGATACCAATCAGCAATCCTTTGCCCCCAGATCCAGCACTTAGCCAGGAAATCCAATTTAGGGCAGAGGCGGCTGAGAGATTGGCTGATAACCGAGAAGTTGCTTTAGGAGACATCCTGAAAAACTCCGGGGTGCAAGCATTGGCGGTTAATGGCGACACAACAGCCGTTAAAGAAGCGGTTGATTTCCACCTTAGATTGCTGGCTGACTATCTGATTAATGGCAACGGTGCAGCATTACCGTGGGGGCGCGTGGGCGGTCAAGACAACGCCGATCCGACTGTGGCTGCGGTTGGAGCCATCACACTCGCCTATGTGAGAAATCGCATCTGTGCGCCACGGGATATGAGCGCTGGTGCAGCAACTGCATTCCGGGCAGCAGCAGATAAGGTGTTGGCATCTCTTTATTAGCGATCGCTACCGACAGGTTAAGAGGATGTTCGAAAAGTCCTTTTGTCGGTATCAAAAGTTTTAGATCCCTCTAAATGCACGCCAGATGCTTCAAGTCGGGCATTGCCCGCTCAACGCAGTGCAAAAATAACTTTTGCAAGATGTCTATTACTTTAAAGGTAGAAAAATTTGTAAATTTGTCCCTTTTTTTACTACACTTCTGAGACTAATCTGACCACCGTGAGATTGAATTATTTGTTGAGCAATAGCTAACCCTAAACCGAATCCTCCGGTTTTGCGAGAGCGTTTCTTATCTACCCGATAAAATCGCTCAAATATATATGGCAAATCATTTTTAGGAATCCCAATTCCATTATCTATAACTTGAATTACAGCAGAATGAGACTGAGTAAATAAATGTAACTGCACTTCTCCTCCAGCAGGAGTATATTTACAAGCATTATTAACTAAATTTACAACTGCTTGATAAAGCAAGTTAGCATCACCAAGCACAGTTACACTGTTATTAGGCAATTTAGAAGTTAAACTAATATGTTGTGCATCTTGGTGTGTGACATAATCATTTTTTATCTGCAAAAGTAAACTGTTGAGGTCAATTTCTTTTAGCGATTCGGTGGGTAATTGACCTTGAGAACGTGCTAAAAACAGCAGATTAGTCACCAGAATACTCATTGACTGGCCGATATCAAAAATCTTTTGAAAGCGTTGACGCTGCACCTCAAGGTCGGTAGATTTAGACAGAAAGCCAAACTGAGCATTGCTAATAATTGCTGTCAAAGGCGATCGCAATTCATGGGAAGCATCAGCTGTAAACCGTTGCAGGTGATCGTAGCTATGGCGAATTGGTTGCATCGCTAGTCCTCCCAACCACCAACCAGTTAGGGCAATTGCACCCAAGGTAATCGGCACTGAAATCGCCAAAACTAGCCGAAATTCAGCTAAAGCACTTTCAATAGATGTGATTGGCATCGCTGCTTGCATATAACCAATTAATAAACCATCCTGGTACACAGGCAACGTTACCTGACGCAGCCATGCTTTATCATCGGTTTTGATAGTATCAAATCCACCTAGTACCGAAAGGCGATCGCTCGGAATTTTACCAAAAAATTGTACTAGTTGCTTTCGGTCATCATACCAACTTGCATACACTAGTTGACTATCTGGCAATGGTTCTACCATACTTCCCAACAATGGGACATGTTCTAAGTCTAGCTGGCGGCGACCATTGTACAGTTCTGACTTCACATTCGCTGCCATCACACTGATTTTTTTATACAGTAATATATCCAGTTCCTCTAACTCATCGATGACTTCCACATAGTAAACTACCGCCGCAAACCCAATTAAAATACTACCCATTGTTAGGGTGAACCAACTTGCAAGATTACGACGGCTACGATTAAACATACAGCAGTTTTCTTTTGTATGAGGTACAAAGTCACTGGTTTTGAGGCAGGAGGCAGGATGCAGGATGCAGGAGGGAGAAGAATAATTTGATTTGTGAATCCTTGGTTCTGTACCTCATTTAGCTGCAAATTGCTGTAAGTAAGTTGGCACAATAAAGTCAAAATATATAAATAAAAATGAACTAGGCCAAAACCCTTATACCTATTGCCTTATCCCAACGAAAATTATTTACATCCACTTACTTAACTTGTCATTGAGCGTTGAAAGAAAAATTTCAAGGCTTCTAATTCTCAATTTAATTATTGGGGATTTAAGCGATAACCCATACCGTAAACTGTTTTAATCCAGTCTGCTGCATCCAATACTTGCAAGCGCTGACGCAACTTGCGTACTAAGACAGTTAAAGCATTGCTTTCCGGTTCCATACCCCACTCCCACAATGCCTCTTCAATCTGGTTGCGATTTAAAACCTGATTAGGATGACGCATCAGGTATTCTAATAATTTTGCTTCACGAGGAGATAATTCGACTTTTACGTGACTTCGTTCTACATTTAATTCAGCTAAATCCAATTGCAAATCTGCTACCCGTAGACTATCTCCCTGCCAATTGGGGACTCTCCGCCCCAAAGCACGCACCCGCGCCAAGAGTTCCACTAAGTCTGCGGGTTTGACTAAATAATCATCTGCTCCCGCATCTAAACCCATAACTTTATCAGGCGTGGTGTCTTTAGCTGTCAATATCAACACCGGTGCAGTTTTACCAGAGAGACGATACTGGCGACACAGACTTAAACCGCTAATTGTCGGTAACATCCAGTCTAGAATTAATAGATCGTAATGTTTTTGGGATATCAGCCACTGTGCAATTTCCCCATCTTCCGCAGCATCTACAATATATCCAGCTTCCGATAGAATACCTTGTAATGGCTCTAATTGTTCAAGATCATCTTCTACTAATAATATCCGCATACAACCTTTCGATGTAAATTAATTACAGGAGAATTTCCCGCACTATATTAATAAGAAGGAAGTCAATTTTATCTTATATGTTGTATTAGTACTATCCCAGGTTGAAAATTTAAATTGTTCTACCATAAGGCATATCATAAATGCGCCAATAGATAGTTTTTGGTATTTATCACTTCGTAACTATCAGACAAATTAGTATTATGTATAAACTAAAAAATAAAATATTATGCCTTATTTAAAACCACAGATTTTACTAATTATTCTACCTATGATATTGCTAGGTATTGCCTTTTGGACTGGTAGTGATTTGTTAACAAAAAAAATATTAGGATTATCTTATAGGACGCTGGATAAGTTGCAAGCTGATACACTACCACAGGTCGAGCTAACACTTAATTTTACAGTGGTTGATATGAAAGTAGAGAAAGAACAAAAATTTACTCAAGTGAAAATTAAAACAGCAAATTCTCTGCTAAAAAGGTTAGAAATTGAAATTCCTAACTCCAACTTTCCAGAAGTAGCGATCGCACAAAAGTTTGGACTATATCCTCAACAACAAGAACTGAAGCTTAATAAACAAATACAAGTAAAAATTCCTGTGATTTTAAAAGTAATCAAAGCTGAAATTGAAAAAAAGCAAGGACTTAGCTTTATTGAGGTTAGAACCGCTAACAATACTCTACGAAAGTTAGATTTTGTTCTACCGGTAACTGAGATTAATATGGTAGAAGCAATGACTGCTAAATTACTAAATCTGTCTCCTGAAGAAGTCAGAAAGCTAATACGGTATCAAGTTCAAAATCAATCTTGGTTAAAACCTAAAATAAAGAAAGCCGCTAAAACTGAAATAATTTAAAATACCAATAACGAGTAAATTAGTAGAGACATATTAGTCAATACAGTTCAGAGAAGACCAAAACACTTGTAGAGACGGCGATTTATCGCGTCTCTTTGAACCGTATTGACATATTAGTATAGGGGCGCAAAGTGCAATTTCGCGTTTCTACTAAAGTTGATTCCGCGCTTTAAGTTGCAGATATCGCTCAACTACCTGATCGGCAATTTGATTTGCTGGTGCATCTAGTACTAATACACCTTTTTGTTTCAATTGAGCATAAGCTACTTGTCTTTGCATTAATAAATCGAGTGACACTGCACGGGCATAAGCCTCTGTAACATTATCTGTAAAAGTGTGTGCCAAATGGTCAACTTGTGGATCTCGCAAAGTAACACAAAATGGCAGATAGCGAGGCGCTAACTTGGAGAGTGCAGCCAGGAGTTCTGTAGAAGCGGTGACATCAACTAAGTCGGTAATCACCACCACCAGCGCCCTGCGAGTTTGACGCTGCACAACATTTGTTACCGCCCCCAAATAATCAGATTCAAATAATACTGGTTGAATTGGAGTGAGGCGATCGATTAGCTGATTCAAATGATTTTGACCACGTTCTGGGGGAATCCACGTGTGCATCTGGCGGTCAAATACACCAACACCCACGCGATCGCCTCGATGTAACCCCGCCAATGCTAAGGATAAGGTTGCATTCAAACCCCAGTCAAATCGCTGCAAGTTCTGCACCTTTGCAGTCATCAACCGCCCGCGATCGAGCAAGATTAGTAAAGTTTGTTCCTGTTCTGGTTCCAGAACCCTCACCAGTGGCGTTGCATTCCCATAAGCCCCAACCCGACGGGCGGTAGCTTTCCAATCAATAAAGCGCAAATCGTCACCAGTGCGATAATTCCGTAGTTCGGCAAACTCTGTACCAATACCAGTTTTACGAGATTGGCGCATTGATCCTGATGATTGCAATGTCAAACGAATTGTGAGCGATCGCAACCCCACCAAATCAGGATAAACTTTCACTGGCAGACTTTGGGAAATTTGCCAATCATCCCAAGCTAATCCCCAAATTCCCAACTGTCGAACTTGAATATTTCCCCAAGGAAACTCGCCGCGCTGTTTTGGGTTGACAGTATATCTCAATTCCTGGGTGGTATTACTGGGAATAATCGCCCGGTGTGTGGGCGCTGATACACCAAATCCTGTTGGGTAGTAATCGCAGATTTCAATTAAGGCGTTGGTATTTGGCGATGTTACTTTTAAAATTACCGGATTATCGCGCCCAATGGATAATCGGGATGGTAATTCGCGGGTAATTTGTACACGAGAACGTCGCACCTGCAAGCTATCTGCAACCATCAATCCAATAATGATGGCATCAAATAACACAATGATGGCGATGGTTACTTGAATGCTGAAAAAAAGGTATATGATCGGGGCGATCGCTATACCTAAAATTAGCAATAAATAAACTCGTTTGGAAGGAAGCATTTTAGAAATTAGGAGAATGACGATTAGTTTAACCTACGTCATCATGGGCAAAGCGATTAAAGAGGAAATCTAAGGCATAATTACGTAGTTGGTAGTATTGTGGATCTTCCATGATGCGGGCGCGATCGCGGGGACGAGAAAAAGGAATTTCCATGACTTCGCCGATTTTCGCGTGTGGGCCATTGGTCATCATTACCAATTTATCTGCTAAAAATAGTGCCTCGTCGATGTCGTGGGTAATCATCAGCACTGTACAACGGTTATCACCCCAAATTTTTAACAGTTCTTCTTGTAATTCTTCTTTGGTGATGGCATCTAGCGCCCCAAAAGGTTCATCTAAAATTAAAACTTTCGGACGAATCGCCAAAGCACGCGCGATGGAAACCCGTTGTCTCATCCCACCGGACATTTGCATTGGTTTCTTTTCCATTGCATCAGCCAGTCCCACCATTGCTAGGTGATCGCGCACGATCGCTCTTTTTTCAGCTTGTGGTTTGTTGGGATAAACGGCGTTAACAGCTAAGTAGATGTTTTCAAAAGCAGTTCGCCAAGGTAACAGGGCATAGTTTTGGAAGACAACCATTCTATCTGGGCCTGGCTTGGTGATTGGTTCTCCTTCTAGTAATACTTGACCGGAGGTGGGAAAGTTAAAACCGGATACCATGTTTAACAGTGTCGATTTGCCACAGCCAGAGTGACCGATGACGCAAATAAACTCGCCCTGTTCAACGTTGAGGTTAACGCCGTCGAGTACGGTGAAGGGGCCTTTCTTTGTCGGGTAGACTTTGGTAACATCTTTAATTTCTAGGAAAGGTCTGCGGGTGGTGGTTGCAGCTGCGAATGGTTTTCCTAGTGTGCTTGTAGCTGTTGAGTTGCGGTTTTGCATGGTATTTGGGTATTGGGTATTGGGGACTGGGGATTAGGGGTTGGGGACTACTCCCTGCAACCTAGAGGTTTCTTAATGGAGTTCAGAGGTTCATTAACGGAGTTCAAAGACTCATTAATGGAGTTCAGAGGTTCATTAACGGAGTTCAAAGACTCATTAATGGAGTTCAAAGACTCACTAATGGAGTTCAAGAGATTTTTAACAACTAAAATTATTTAATCTTGTGGGGTGGGCGGGCAAGACCGCCCACCCCACAAGAAGTAAGATGTCTTGGTTCTCCCACTCCTTCTTTCTCTCACCATTCTTTTATGACGCGAGTCTCCTTCTTGGTGCATCAAGAACAACTTCCGCGACTGAAAAATCACGCTTAATTTTCAAGCTGTTGAGATAAGCGATCGGATCATCAGCGTTGAAGGGAGTACCATCGAACAGTTGGATCGGTTGGCGAATATAGCTAATATCCAAACCTAATTCCCGTGCGGCGGTACTGAAAACACGAACTCGACACACCCGTTCAACAACTTCTACCCAATTTCTGGGGAAGGGAGTATCACCCCAACGCGCCAATTGACTCATAATCCAAATTTGTTCAGTGCGACTGGGGCGGTTGATGGCAGAATCGGAATAAAACTGGTGATGGGCATAGTCTCGCAACGGATGGTTTAAGTCACAGGTGAGACTATCTGGATCTTCGAGTTGAATGTATTCTAAATCAGTGCTGACGTAATCTCGCCCTGCTAAAATTTGGCGAATTTCTTGGGTGTTTTCGGGATTTGCACAATACACGCAAGCTTCTAACAATGCTTTAGTCAAGGCGATATGCGTATTTGGATAATTTTCTGCCCAATCTTCCCGCACACCAAGAACTTTACCGGGGTGTCCCAACCAAACTTCTAAGTCGGTAGCGATAGTAAAGCCGACATTTTCCACAGCAGCGCGGTAGTTCCAAGGTTCGCCTACGGAGTAACCATCAATGCTTCCAGTTTTTAGGTCGGCTACCATTTGCGCGGGGGGAATGGTCTTTATATCCACATCGCTATCGGGGTCAACTCCTCCAGCCGCTAGCCAGTAACGCAGCAGCAAATTGTGCATTGATGCGGCATGTACTACTCCCATTGTGTGCCGTTGTTCGCGGGTGCGAAGTAGGTATCTTTTAAAATCTGATAAGGTTTGCACACCTTGGTCATAAAAGTGTTTTGCCAAGGTGATGGCGTTACCGTTGCGAGTCATGGTAAGGGCGGTGACAACGGGCAGAGGTTGGTTATTATGTCCTCCCAAGGTTAACCACATCGGCATTCCCGAAGGCATTTGAGCCGCATCTAAGTAACCACCACTTATGCCATCTTCTATACCCCGCCAGCTACTTTCCCGCACGAGGTTAACTTCATCTAAACCATGTTTGAGAAAGAAGCCTTTTTCTTTAGCAACTGCTAAAGGGGCGCAAGCTGTCAGTGGTAAAAAGCCAATTTCTAGGTTAACTTTTTCTAATCCATGACGGGCAATGTCAGCAGTTTTTCGCGCCCGAATTTTCTTGATGCGTTTCTGCTGATTGAGGAAGTAAATCATCTCACTCCGTAAGCTGTAGTAGCTGGGATGTTCTACTACTTCCATCCGCTTACGGGGTCTGGGAATATCCACTTCTAAAATGTCACCAATTTTAGATTCGGGGCCGTTGGTTAACATCACGATTCTGTCAGATAACAGCACGGCTTCATCTACATCATGTGTCACCATCACGGCGGTCACTTCATTTTCTTCGCAAATTTGCATCAGTTGTTCTTGCAAATTGCCGCGTGTGAGTGCATCTAATGCACCAAATGGTTCATCTAGCAAGAGTAATTTGGGACGAATCGCTAAGGCGCGGGCGATCGCAACTCGCTGCTTTTGTCCACCTGATAACATTCCTGGTTGCTTATCAGCATGGGGACGCAAACCCACCATATTTATATGTTTTTCGATAATGGCGTTGCGTTCATCTGCGGGTAAACCTTTCATTACCGAGTCCACGGCGAGGGCAATATTTTCTCTTACCGTCCGCCAAGGTAATAGCGAATAATTTTGGAACACCACCATCCTGTCTGGGCCGGGTTTGGTGATTTTTTGTCCTTCGAGAGTGACAATACCCTCAGTAGGCAAATCCAAACCCGCAATCATATTTAATAAGGTGGATTTACCGCAACCGGAGTGACCAATCAAAGAAACGAATTCTCCTTTTTTTATTTGGAGATCGATTCCTTTGAGGGCGATATATTTGCCACCACCAGTTAATTCAAAAACTTTATCAATTTGGTCAACAGCTACAAACATACTCATTTGTCCTTTGTCATTAGTCCTTTGCCATTAGTCTTTTGTCTTTTGTCTTTCGCCATTAGCCCTTAGTACGTGGTCATTAGTCCTTAGCTTTCTACAAATGACCAATGACTAATGACTAATGACTAATGACTATTTTTGCTCTGCTGGTAAAATCTTGTTTTGCAGCCAGCCCATCGCTTTATCTAGGAGCAACCCAACAACACCGATATAAACTAGAGCCAAAATTACTTCGCTGACGTTGTTATTTTGATAGGCATCCCAGATAAAGAAGCCGATGCCGACAATACCGGACATGACGATTTCGGCGGCGATAATCGCTAGCCAAGCTAAACCGATCGCAATTCTCAAACCAGTAAAGATGTAGGGTAATGCCGCAGGAATCAAGATGTTAGTGAAATATTCTTTGCGGCTAAGTTGGAGAACTTTGGCGACGTTGTTGTAATCTTGGGGAATTTGGGTAACACCAACAGCAGTGTTAATTAAGATGGGCCAAATTGCCGTAATGAAAATTACGAATAATGCGGCGGGTTCGTTTTGTCGTAAAGCTGCTAAAGAAATGGGAACCCAAGCTAGAGGTGGTACAGTCCGCAGTAGTTGGAAGATGGGGTCTAATGCTTTGGACATGGTTCTATTAACCCCAATCAAAATGCCCAAGCCAATACCAACGATCGCAGCTAGGGTATAACTGATGGCGACTCGTTGCAGACTAGCGAGAATCTGCCAAAATAAACCTTTATCAAGCCCACCCCGGTCATAAAATGGCCAGAAAATGAGAATCCAAGTGTCTTGAACAACTTGTATTGGCCCTGGTAATGTAGCGCCCGGAGTCCAAGCGAATAGTTGCCAGATAATGAGGAAAATTGCGATCGCGATCGCTGGTGGTATAAGGTCAGGAAATTGCTTTTTCAGGCTGGATATAAAGCTATTACTCAATCTAGGGCTTGCAGGGCGTTTTTGAGCTATTGTCATGATGTTGTATTCTCCTCAAATTTTATTTGTTATTTGTCCTTTGTCATTTGTCCTTTGTCTGTTACCAATGACTAATGACTAATGAATAATGACTAAACACTGACCTTTTTGATTTTCAAACTCTTCAAATATTCTTCTGGTTTTTCAGGGTCAAATTTAATGCCATCAAAAAACTCTTCTACACCACGGGATGTATTTGTGGGAATATCAGCAGCTGCAATCCCAGCTTCTTTGGCAGCTTCTTTCCAAATATCTTCGCGGTTGACTTTGTTGATAAGTTCTTTAGCCTTAGCAGCATTATTAGCAATGTAATCTTTTGGCAAGAATCCCCAGCGAACGTTTTCAACTATGAACCATAAATCGTGACTCTTGTAGGGATAAGAAACATTACCTTTTTCATCTTTCCAGTAGTAAGGAGCCATTGATTTATCATCAATTTTGCGACCATCACCCATGTCATACTTACCTTGGTATGGATCGGCCAGAATTTCTGGTGAAGGAAGATTGAAATAATTCCGTCCAGCAAGAATTTTAGCGGCTTCTTTGCGATTATCAAAATTATCTAACCATTGTTGGGCTTCCATAATTCCTTTTAAAATTGCTTTGGTAGCCTTGGGATTTTTATCAACCCAATCGCCTCTCATGGCAAGGTATTCTTCAGGATGATTCTTCCAAATTTCTGCGGTTAATGCTGCTACGTAGCCGATTTTGTCTTTAACCAGGCGATAAGGCCAAGGGTCGCCTGTACTAAAGGCATCCATTGTTCCTGTTTGCATGTTGGCCACAGTTTGCGCCGCAGGTACTGTGAGCAATTTGACATCTGCATCTGGATCTAAGCCGCCTGCTGCTAACCAGTAGCGAATCCACAAATCTTGGTTGACATGGGGAAAAGTGAATGCAGCAGTGAAGGGTGTTGAAGATTTTAATTCCTTAAATAAAGACTTAGCGCCGGCGAGTTGTAAGCTAATACCTTTGCCTTGGTGCTTGCTGGCGATCGCAATTCCATTCCCATGTGTAACTAATTGACATAATACATACATGGGAATTTTTTGATTGCCTTTGGTAATTAAACCTTCTGAAATTAAATGTGGCATTGGCATCTGCCATTGACCACCATCTATACCCCCACCAGCAGAACCAATTTCTACGTTGTCTCTAGCTGCACCCCAAGAAGCTTGTTTGGAAAGACCAACATCGGTCATACCATACTTTGCAAAAAATCCTTTTTCTTTAGCAATAATTAAAGGAGCCGCTTCTACAATGGGAATATATCCCAGCTTAACTGTAGTAGTTTCTGGTGTTTGTTCAGGACTAATATTAGCAACCGTTTGAGCAGTTGGTTGTGCTTGAGTGCTTCCACCAGTCAGGTTATCAGGAGGATTACCCAAACAGCCTTTGAGGAATACAGCACCCGCAGATGCTCCGGCTGTGAAGATGAATTTGCGGCGAGAAATTTGATTAAAAAATTCTGTCATAAATATCTCCTGAAAATGTAAATGTTATTTTTTATAGCTATGACAATTTAGGCAAAAAACCTTGGTTTCTTGCATTATTAATGATTAATCAAGCTATATTTGACCAAGCGATCGCAGCCATTTCATCAATGAAATAGCTACCTATATAAGAACTCGGTTAAATTATTGGCTCTGCTTTTATAGTGTGATGCAGAGGTGTCATTCACCTTGTTGAAATCAGTTTACAGCCTTTGAAGCCGAAATTGTTAACTTGGAGTCGCGATTATTAAACAAATATTAGATTGGATGTATAAGTAAAAATTTATCTATTATCCTTAACTATAGTAATAATTTTTAATATATCAACTATTCTTTATGAAGACTATTATGTTTACTTTATGATTGACTATCTTCACTTCTTTTGTAACTTAATTTTAGTAGTAATTTGTTATCTATAAGTTTTTACTTATCACAACCATTATGTTATCTCTATAATTTAGGAGCGCATTGCGATGAGAGTGAGATGGTAAGGCTGGGAAAGCTGTAGACCTAAGTAAACACCCCAAATAGGTGTATTTCTTATCCAGCGATCGCAACTATCTGCCATTTCCAACACCACGAATAAACCCCGTCTCTTTAAGCAGCAGCCGTAGTTCTGCGTGACGAAGTTTAGTGTCCTTGTTGTTGTTTTCCCACATATCAGAAAAGAAGTCTTGCATCAGCGCAATGATGCCACGGTACTTGACGATGCGATTTTGTCACCCTCTTCTAGTCTTATAGACATCTGTAGGTGTCAGCGTCCAAATATGAAAATTTGAATTCATCTTAAACGGAAGTTCCCCATTTATTCTTTGTTATTCTCCTATGTAGAGGCGATTTGACTTTATATATCCTCATGCTTTCGGCAGAGGATAACTGTTATAGCAAGATGTAACTTAAAGGATTAGAGGCTTCAATATCTCACCAACCGTCAACATTATCTAAAACTTGTAAAGGCTTACTCTAGAATGAATTTTTTTAAAGAATTGGTAATAGTTTTTTACTAAAACGATAACCTTTTGTTAGGTATCAAGCATTGTGCCGAAATTAATCAAAAGACTTATATTGAATTTAAGCAATTATTACACTGTATAGGTTAGTCAATTCGCTACTTTTCAAGACTTTTCGCTTTTTCTTGAAGAAAAGCAAGCGTTTCTAAGGCAGAGAACGTTGACAAATATCTCAGCACAATAGAAATCTGCGATTTGAACTCTCATTTATAGTTTGACTGGTTGTCATTCCAAGTCATAGGAGTGCTATGGATTTTCCCACCTTAATTTCAGCACTGACAGCAGCTGCAACCGCATTGATAACAGTTCTGCGATTCATGCGGGAAACAGAAAGCACAGGAGAAACTTCAAGGACAAACGGAAAGGAAAGACCTCTGCTACCTATGAGGAAATTCCAAACGGCATTTTTAGCTAGTGTAATAGTTGTTGGCTTGTTGATGGGGGTGGTACGAACTTTAGGAATATTGCAATCATCGGAGTTGGTGGCCTTCGATCATTTGATGCGATCGCGGCCTTTTGAGCAACCAGATTCTCGTCTACTAGTAATCACAGTTAACGATGATGATCTAGAATATCAAGCTCAGAAAAATATGGAGAGAGGAGCCGCATCACTATCAGACCAAGCACTTCAATCACTTTTGCAAAAATTGAATCCGCATGAACCGCGAGTAATTGGCTTAGATATCTGGCGTGATTTTAGTGTCAATACAAAATTCCGATTTTTAAAACAACAACTCAAGCAAAACAATAGCTTAATTGCTATATGCAAGGTTAGAGGTATAAAATCTCCTCCTGAAATTCCAGTAGGACAAGAAGATCAACGTCTTGGTTTTAGTAATGTCCCCGAAGATACAGATGGAGTGATTCGTCGCCAATTCTTAGGTATGCCGCCTAGCGATCAGTGCAATACAGATCAATCATTTAGTCTACGGGTCGCACTTCGTTACCTAGAAGCGGAAAATATCTCACCAATCCAACAGACCTCAGATGAGAGTTTGCAAATTGGCAAGGTGATTTTCTCAAAGTTAGTCTCAGATGCTGGTGGGTATCAGTTAGGAGAGAGAGAAGCGCGAGGCTACCAGATTCTCCTCAATTACCGATCGCTGAAACCTGATGAATTAATTGCCCAGCAAATAACGCTAACAGATATTCTTGAAGGTTCACAAAAAGCTAAATTACCAAGTCTCGTCAACGATCGCATTATTCTTATTGGTACTAACGCTCCAAAAAGTTTTGGGGATTTACACATGACTCCCTATGATACAGGAATGCCTGGAGTGTTCATTCAGGCACACATGGTGAGTCAAATTATTAGTGCTGTGTTAGATCAGCGCCCCTTGTTGTGGTGGTGGCCACAGGCGCTAGAAATTATCTGGGTTTGGCTTTGGGCATTCTTCGTAGGGATATTGATTGAGTACTGGCGATCGCCAATTAGCAGGGCGCTAGTTGTGGGTATAGCGATCGGCATTTTATATGGACTATGTTTTTTAGCTTTGACGAAGGGTGGTTGGTTGCCACTTATACCCACGGCACTTGGTTTAATGCTAACTGGAGTCTGCGTAGTAATTGCCTTACCGTATGTGCAAATTACTTCTACCACTTCTACCATTCCTACTAATAGTTGATAGTTTTTAGAGGAAATTATGAGCATCAAGAAGTTAATGTTTTCCAAATATTCTCTTGTTATCGCTCTGTCTTGTGTCATGTCTAGCTTGACTATCTACCCCATATCAGTAATCGCAGAATCTGCTAACTCAACCATAAATTCCCCCTTTCTTGTAACACAATCATCTCGCAGAAAAAAGCTAGATTTTTCTTCCACAGGTAGACCGAATCGACAAACAGATGCTGCTAGTCGTGGCAATTGTGACGGAATAAAAACAACAGAGTTAACTGCTTTAGTGCCTAAAAATACAGGATTTACAGTCTCTGAGTATCCTACGTTTTGGGTTTATGTTCCCAATGACCCAAAAGATATCAGATACGCTGAGTTAGTATTACAGGATGAAGCTGAACAAAAAACCATAGAAAGAACTCGATACAAACTGCAATCAACACCAGGAATTGTTAGTGTTAATGTGCCATCAAAACCCCAAAATGCACTCAAAAATGGCAAAGTTTACAATTGGTCTTTTCGGATTGTATGTAATAGTGGAAATAGTTTTGATGTCGACGGAACAGTGGAACTAGTAAGTTCGAGTTCTGCTGCTACTAATGATTACCAAAGCTTGTTAAATAATAAGATTTGGTATGATGCCTTGAATAATTTAGGTGAACGTCGCCGTCGCAATCCACAAGATCCAACCTTAAAACAGGATTGGGCTGATTTATTAGAAGCTAACGGTGTTGGTTTGGAAAAACTTACTCAAGAGTCTCATTTTGGGACGGTAATTCCCCAAAATTAAAGCCAATTTCCTACTAAAACAAAGGGGGCCCAGTAATAAGGGCGTTCCCATTTTTTATCGGGAACACGATTGTTTAAAAGTGCTAATTGAGCTTGCCGGAGAGCTTCGGCTTTATTGACATTTTTTCTACCATTGGTATGAACTAATTCACGATAAAATTCACTCATGAGTTCAGATGTAGACTCATCATTTACTGACCACAAGCTTGCTAATGTACTCCTTGCACCTGCTCGCACAGCAACACCAGCTAGACCTAAAGTGGCTCGACTATCTCCTGTTGCTGTCTCACAGGCACTAAGGGCAAGTAGTTCCAGAGGAATTAGTTGATTTCCTTTACCTACTCGCAGTAGATTATCCAAGTCTTGGATCTTAATCAGGCGATCCCATGAAGCAATAAAAGTTTTTTCGGGATCGGAATTAAATTCTCCATGAGTTGCTAAGTGAACAATATTAAATTTGGCAGTTTCTAGAAGCTGTTGCAATTTATTTTTGGTAAAATCTTTATCTAATAATTTTTTATTTTTAGGCAACTCATGCTGAATTTTTGCCAATTCATTAGGTACGAACTTAAGTGGATGAAATAGCTGATTTTCTTCTTTAATAGTAAGTTCTTGACTTATACCAGCTAGTATAGGAATCATATTTGATTTTTGAAAAAGACTACGAGATAATACTGAGGTAAATATCGGTCTAAGAGTGAACCATG
>NZ_JAAGOG010000339.1:0-5180 GCF_010747425.1 Nostoc sp. UIC 10630 | reverse complement strand
ACATCAGCAGCAATTAAAACTACTGTCGATGTATCACCTGTCACCTATCTCCCCACAGCCAGGGGTAGAGATTCCTCGGAAATTACATCCAATTGTCTCAACTCACAAAGTAACTGGGCGCTATTGTTTATATTTGGGTTCTGACACTTCGATTCTCAAAGGGCTAGAAAACAAACCAGAAGCTGCTAAACAGTATTGGCAGGAATTATTTCGGGAGATCCTGGACTGTACGCCAGTTTATGCCCATATTTGGCAACCTGGAGATATTGTGTTTTGGGATAACTCCCAAGTTATGCATACAGGTATGCCCTACAATCCAAACAAATATAAGCGGATTGCTCTCCGTGTTGGTGTTATGGCCAATAGCTGAAGTTGAAGACAACTGCGGGGTTTGGCGAGGTTAACAAAAGAATCCTACTAACCCTCAATTAGTTCCGGTATTGTGTCCCCTTGCGGGGTGATTAGTTTATGCTATCAAGTCCAAATTCTACCAAGTAGAATCCCTTGAATCCCACAATTAATCACTTACAGCATTGTTGACAGATGGCGTGTTAGAAACGGATGGTGCGCGAGATTTTACCCAACGGACAACAGAAAATCTTTTACAGTGATGATTGCTGGAAATAGAATTATCACTCAGTTGGAAAAATCGGTAATTCAATCTCAAGCGATAGCGATCGCACTCTGGCGCAATGCCTCCTGAAGATTGCACTCAGAAATTATCGGGGGAAGCTCATGAACAACCAACCGAATCACGAAAACCTTAGCCCACAAGAAACGCCATGTCCTATCTGCGGTTCACAAAATTTTGTTTGGGGTCGTACCGTTGGAGAATCAGTAAGTCAGTGGGTGTATTTCCGTGCTGATGGGGCTGTGTGGGGAGAAGGTGAAAAGCTACGGGCACGTAAATGTAGAGATTGTAATAATGTTCAACTGTTTTCGTATGATTAGCTCATCAGTAGCCACCAGTGAGTAAATTGTAGTCAAATACTTGGCATTACCTACCAATCACAAAAGAAATATTGCACTACAGCCCGTAAAAGCACATACTCAAGGTGTAGTCTGCATAAACCCTCGCCTTTACTAGCCCAGCCATGCCCCAAGACTTCTCCTGCCAGAATCTTAGAGGTCGTTCATTCAAAGGTCAAAACCTTGCTGGGGCAAACTTTAGCGGTGCAGATATTCGGGGGGCTGATTTTACAGGTGCTAACTTAAGAGGGACTAATTTTAGCAATGCAAAAGCTGGACTGCAAAAGGGTTGGGCTAGTTTTCTAATTTGTGTTTCGTGGTTGCTCTCTGGAATTTCAGGATTTTTCTTAGCCATAACTGGAGGCTTGATAGTTTCTGTATTTAATAGCTCAACTTTAGAGACTAAGGTTTCAGGCTGGACTGCCTTAGTCGTTGCCCTCATCGGAGCCATCGCCCTCGCCTTAGCCTTCGCTTTCGCCGTCGCTCTCGTTGTTGCCTTTGCCTTAGCCTTGGATTTAGCTGGGGTCTTTTCCTTCGCCGTCGCCGTCGCATTAGCCGTTACCTTAGTGGTTGCCATCGCTCTCGTCATCGCCTTAGTCTTCGCCTTTTCCTCCGCCGTCGCCTTGCCCTTTGCCATTACCGTTGCTGTTGGACTCGTCGTCACTGCCGCATTAGGACTGGACTTAGCTGAAGCCTTAATCTTCGCCATTGCCTTGGTCTTCGCCGTCGCTGGAGCCGTTGCTGGAGCCTTAGTTTTTGCCATTGCCTTGGTTTTCATCTTAGCTAGAAGTGGAGCCGAATCCATCGTCTTCCTCGCAGCGGCAGGTTTGTCCTTCGTCGTCACCTTCGCCATCACTTTTACCGTAGCTATACTTAGTATTTACATTGCTAGGAGGGCAATGAAAGGAGATGAAAAATACGCCATTATTCGCAACATTGCTGTTGCTTTTGCAACCTTTGGTGGTACAAGCTTTCGCAGCGCTGATTTAACTGATGCTAATTTTACAGGAGTCATACTTAAAAGTACGGATTTTAGAAAAGCTATTCTGACTCGTACTTTTTGAGCAAGAATACCCATGTGTGAACAAGTTAAATCCTAGCGTGGCAAAACTAGCTAGAGCAAAAACTTAAACGTAGTAAATTCGTTATTATTGAAAATTTTGCTTTACCTATTTACGCCTATTTCAATCATGAAAAATCTACTCTAGCGAGTTTTACCACTCTAGGTTAAATCTATGCTTGGGACTGAGCAATTGTACTCTTGCCTATGAGAAGCTTTATGGCGATTGGCTGCGGCATTACCCCAAAGGCAATCGTTCTCTCTATTCACAACCTATATCATCCATCCCTATCTCTATCAAACCCGTGCGGATTTGGCGGATTAACTTTAAATCTGCGGTCAGAAATATTAGGACAATCTAAATCTGCCGAATTGGGTTAAATGCAAATATCTGGGTAAGCCCCATCACATTACTGCATCTGCTCCGACGTGGTTGTTCCTTGAGTTGATTTTTGGTTTTTTGCTAAGTCTGAAATCTTAAGACATTATTGGTTGAAATTAATTCCAAAAACCCAGCTTTTTGACTTTAGCATCAGCCTCAGCCTTACGGTTTTATCTGCCAAACTTTAATAGATTTGCTGTATTAGCGGGAGTGTCTAAAATAGTCGATTGTCTTAACATTAGTTGTCGTTGGATTAGCATTGTGAGCAGTGCTTCAGCAAAGCATGGTTATGACTCCGATAGATCCTCCTAAAAACGTCATTAAATGTTTGCATACTATCCTATTTGATACTTACAAAACCGATAGGGCAGCTAAAATTACCTTGTTTAAAAATAGGTCGGGGAGGATAAGATAAAGTCTGTTTTTCGGAGCGGCACATTATTGAAATAGTAGTTTTATTTTTTTGCTCGTAAGCAACTGCACCTATCAGGCTGTTGAAGCCCTGTTTGGTCAGTCCTAATTGAAATACATCAGTTGGGAATTCTTTTATCGGAGTTGCATATATAAATGACTTATCCTTACTCATGTCTACGGTATATCGATAGCGGCTTGTAGCTGTTGGTGCATCTCCATCTCCAAGCTCTAACAACCTATACGATTGAGCAAAAACTGATTTCTCCGAGAAATATGCTTGTTGTGCATTAATAAATCTTCCAACTGTAGCTTTACTGCTATCACCACAGCCACAGCTTGGTGGAACTCGAATAAACATAATCGGAATCCCAAGTAATAATCCTCCAGTTCCAATAATTAACAAGATTTTTTTAAAGATATTGTTGCTATGGTTACTTGGCTTATTTACATCAGACATATACAAATTTAAAACTAATAGTGGATATTTCATAAATAGCCGCATTCTACCCTTCATTGGGATAGTATTGCTCGGATGGTAGCAGCGATCGTCATAAATTTAATTTTTGGCATTTCTACATACTCGAATTTGTGGAATCACAACAAACCAATTCTCCGAAATTTTTCCTGTTATATCATCTCTCTTAGTATGGTGATATAGATATCGGACTGTTACTTCACCAGGCTGGAACTGAAACTGTCCAGGGAAAATACCTTTATGCTTAAGAATTGTGTTCCTCTCCTTGATAGACAACCAATTTCATCATTATTTGGTGTAAAAATCCTCCAAGCATTATTATGGTTATTTGCTCTTAACTCAAGAACATCACCCTCACATAACTTTTTAATAACATTTTGTCTATTTTGAGTGCTTTCATATCCTAAATAAACATTACTTGGAGCTAAATCAAAGTAACGCATTAACTGAGGAAGTTGAGTTTCACTATAATCAATAACCTCTGAAGTTAAACCAGCTTGCTGTACAAATAAATTCTGCTGAGTAGAACAAACAATTAATTCTTCTTTGGCGCGAGTCATAGCAACATAAAAGAGTCGTCGTTCTGATTCCATCTCATTGCAATTAGTTTTAAATCCATCACCTAAAAGTATGACTTTACGGAACTCCAAACCTTTTGAACCATGACAGCTAGTAACTAAGACTGAGTTATCTTCTAGGAAGGATTCACCATTTTCATTAAACTCAAATATAGCAGTCAATATTTCATCAACGCTAATAGGTAGTACAATATCTTCAAACCCATAGCCTCGTTCTTTATCTAAATCTCTAGCAATATTTATTAAGATTTTAACAGTAGGTTCTGTTAAGCTACGACCAGTACGTTCAAAAAACGCCTCAAATCTTTTCTGAACTAATTCTTCAGGATTTAAAACTAGGCTATAGTCTTTCTGTAAAGCATTAATTAGTAAACGAGTGCAACGGTTTTTTAATAGTGGAATAGTATTATTTTTTAGGGCACAAGTAGATATACTTTCTCTTTCTAAAAGCAAGCGGATAGGACTCAAATCATCCCAACGAATAGCTAAAATAGCGATTTCATGAGGAGCAATCCCTACGTTGACCCAAGATTGAATTTTGTCTTTAATCCATCCTGCTTGTCGTGATAAATTATTGAACTTTAAAGCGGAGACTGCCTCTCCTCTTAATCCTTGGCGTTCGGAGTTAATACGAACTTGCTCTTCTGGAGCCTGTTTACAGCGTATTAAGTTATTTTGGATAAGACAATTAGCAGTTTCAATAATATTTTCTGTAGAGCGGTAATTTTCGTTAAGTAGTAATCGTTTTGCTTTATATTCTTCTTGGAATTGAAGGATATATCTAGTATCAGCACCTTGAAACGTAAAAACATTTTGGTCATCATCTCCAATAACACAGAGATTAATTTGTACCGACTGGGTTTTATCCTCAGATTGATTTAAGCCAGAAATTGACTTAATTAAACGATATTCTTTCTCAGTGACATCTTGGTATTCATCAACAAATATATATTCTAATTTTCCTAATAATTGAATTCGCCGTGCTTGAGTATCTTCATCTGCATCTTCAAATTCTTCGCCTTTTTCAATTAATTTGCAAGCTTCAACCAAAAGCCGATCAAAATTTATTGTCTGAGTTCCTCTGTATTCACCTACCGTCCGTCCCAAAAGTGATAAGGCTAAACCGTGGAAAGTAAAGACCCGAATTCGTGATGCTTGTTCGCCAATCAGATTACGCAACCGCAACCGTAATTCTCTAACTGCATTACGGTTGTAAGCTAAAACTAAAATACGCTTCGGCTCAACTCGCTTAACCTTTACAAGATAAGCAATTCGGTGAACAATAGTTCTTGTTTTACCAGA
>NZ_JAAGOG010000435.1:0-1425 GCF_010747425.1 Nostoc sp. UIC 10630 | reverse complement strand
CCCCTGCCTCCCCTGCTCCCTCATCCATCCCCCACTCCCAAATATCTTTGTCATCCTGGTTACGGTTATAGCTAAGGTAAAAGGTAAAAGAGAGAATTTTTACTTTTAGCTTCCTAGCCTTTGTGAATAACTTGACAACAAACAAACTATCTACACCCCAGTTGTTTAAAGGCATTGCCCTATTTACACCTGGAGGAGATTTAATTTACTGCATCGACCCTAGCAAACAAGGTCGATGGCATTTGCATTTGTGTTCGGCTTTGCAAGAAATTCTAGATTTGCCAGAGCCACCGCACTTTTTAGTACCTTGTTATACTGCGACTATTGACCACTGGTTAGATCCGCGCACTCAACAAGTGCGAACTTTTGCTGAAGCTTATCCGGCTGTAATTAGACATCAAGCTTTGCTTAATGCCATTTTTGGTACAGGGGAGTTAGTATGGCAAGCTGCTCCTTGGCAAGAGGGGTTGTGCGATCGCATGGTATTAACATCTTATCGTTCTTCATTTGGGCAGCTTTGGGAAGATCACGATTTAATTGTTCGTCTAGACCTTTCTGAGCCTGTGCCAAAATACCACCAGCCGGTAATAGTACAAAAAAAGGAAGTCATCACACAAGGCTATGTTCTCCGCTTGTTTGTTGCAGGACATAGCAGTACAACCGAACGCATTCTGCAAAATTTACACGAATTGTTGGAGCGATCGCTCGGACATCCTTATACTCTGAAAGTAATTGATGTTTTAAGTCATCCAGAACAAGCAGAACTCAATCAAGTTTCTGCAACTCCTACCCTTGTCAAAGTTTGGCCGCACCCAATTCGGCGAATCGTTGGAGAGTTGGATCATGTAGAAAAGATTTTACAGATGTTAGCTGCTAAGGAAAAATTTTAAGTTTTATAACGAAATTGAGCGTTAAAAGTAAAATGCAGAGATTTGAGAGGTGGCAATTGTTTTTGCTAGAAATCAAAGAAAGTTTGTAGTAAGCTCATGGCTCGTGAACCGCTTTGCAATAAGACTAGTTTTTTTGCCAAGTGCGCGAATGGGTAGGTGTTGGTGAAGAGGTGACTACAAACATGGCTGAATTGCCGTGTATGCAAAGACTTGACGACTGTAGAATCTTGAAGACATCCGCGCACCTTATGTGGACTGACTTTCAGCGATTTTCGTATGACACATTGCCACTCTTCATGTTATGATTTTTCTATTCGCGCTCTTGAACCTTGAAAACCAAATAACACAAAGCTTTTAAAGTGTAGTTGCAATCAAATAAAATCCCTATTAACTCAAGTTGCGGGGGGGTAAAACCAGCCCCAAAGCCCCTGGATTAGGCAATCAAATAAAATCCCTATTAACTCAAGTTGCGGGTAATAAAATACAAATGAGGATATGGGAAATGTAGGCACAGTAAATAAGCGGTTGTACGAAA
>NZ_JAAGOG010000026.1:0-58856 GCF_010747425.1 Nostoc sp. UIC 10630 | reverse complement strand
TGTTGGCTATTGTCCACAATCTTCAAGTCCTGAGTCAACTTAGCGTAACTTGACTGGCGTTGACTGTCTGTGAGTGGAGATAATTGTTCTATGGGCAACAGTCGAGTTTGGGCTACTGCTATCGGATGGGTTTCCAAAACTTTGGCATTTGACTGATGCTGATTGTCTAGGCGTGGTGGTAATAATTCAGCCGCAGGTATGGAGGTTGTTTGATTTTCTTGAGTGCTATCAACTAATGATACTCTGTAGGTTTTACGCTCGAAAGGATAAGTAGGCAGCAGCACCCGACGTAGACCTTGAGGAAATAAGGGTATGCTATTAAACCTTACCCCAGCTACATAAGACCTGGCCAGACTTGTCAACACACGTCCCACCACTGGTTGTCCTTTGTCTAGATATATCCAGACTCCCTGTTCATCCAAACTTGCTAATTTTTCTTTGAGAGCTAATGAATCTCCCAAGTGTAGGTAAACACTTTCTTTGGAGATGACATCTTGACACGCATCTGCATTTAACTGTTCAGATACTTGCACCAGGGCTACCAGTTGAGCCGTGGAAATTGTGTCAGAATGGCTGAAAATTCCTTGTGAAGTCACTAATGGACAAGTCCAGGTTGATGCTAACCGTTCTTTTGCGGACACATCATGAGCAATCAGACCTTTTTGTCCTTCTATTTGTAAAAGCAAAGCGATCGCCTGCTCTAATGTCAACATTCCCCGCAGTGTAGCTGCTACTAGGATACCGGTTTTTTCTACTAATAAACTAGTGGGTTGTAATTCCAAAGACATCAACAAGCGTCCCCAAGCGTATTGCACCGCAAATATATGTGCCTGTTCGCTCATCTCATTTAATCCGGCACGTACGCTATCGTAAGCTACTTGGAATTGGGGAAAACGTTTGCCTAAAGTTTCTACTTCTGCGGGAGCGATCGCACTAGTTCCATCTAATATTAAGTGAAACGGTGTTGTGCGCTGGGGGTTAGCCCGACCTGTATATGTATCTGCTGGTGTTTGTGCCAAACAGATAGCCTCCAGGTAATTGAGCAGATGTTGGCGGTCATTGACTACTAAAGCCGCCTTGTAAGGTAATTCCTTTTGGGCATTATTCTGAGTAAAGCAGATTTGGGAAGATTCTTGTTCAGGATGATGAATGATATGTTCGCGTAGTTGTCTAGCTACTTCTTGAAGTGCTTGTTGATTCCGTGCAGTCAGACATAACAAATCAGGAGATGAACTTGTGACCGGGGACTGTAAATTAGCTGCTACCGGGGATTCCTCAAGAATAACGTGACAATTCGTGCCACCAAATCCAAATCCATTCACACCTGCACGTAATGGGTTGCCATTTGGCGACCAGGGTATACTCTTACCCGCCACAGCAAAAGGTGTGTCAGCAAAATTGATATGGGGATTAGGCTCCTCAAAACCTACAGTTTGGGGAATTTTGCCGTGCTGCATGGCCAGTACTACTTTGATCAGGCTGACAATCCCAGAAGCAGATAGCAAATGACCAATGGAAGATTTAACCGAACCAATGGTACAGAATCCCTTTTCATCAGTAAAGCTACGGAAAGCTTGTGTCATCCCTTCTACTTCTACTGGATCGCCCAGGAGAGTACCTGTACCGTGGGTTTCAATGTAGGAGATAGTCCGGGGATCTACGCCACAACTGTTGTAAGCTTGGCGGATGGCTTCTGCTTGACCTTTGGGATTGGGAGCGGTTATTCCCTGGGAGTGACCGTCATTATTCACGGCGGAACCTTTAATCACGGCATGAATCAAGTCACCATCTGCCAAAGCCTGCTTGAGTGGTTTGATAATTAATACGCCTGCACCTTCTCCTAAAACGATGCCATTAGCACGGCGGTCAAAGGGATAGCAGGTTCCACTCAGGGAAAGAGCCTGTGCTTTACGTAAAAAAGTGAAGGGGCTAGGACTGAGGTTTAAATTAACCCCGCCGACGATTGCCATACCAGTTTGACCGGAACGTAGACTTTCGCAAGCAATATGTAATGCCACCAGAGAAGAAGAACAAGCTGTGCTAACTGCCATACTTGGCCCCTTGAGGTTCAGGCAATGGCTAACTCGTGCCGCTAATTCGTTGACCTCGTTACCTGCTGCTGACTCAGGGAGAATTTCACTTGGTTGCAGTACTTGTGAGAGGGTCTTGAGCAAATGCTGACGATCTTCAGCAGGAAGGTGATCAAACCAGGAACTCTCTTGCAAACGCTGACGTAATTCCTCGTAATACTGATAATTGGTGAAGTGTTCGATGTAAGTATTTTGTCCACAACCAACAAACACACTGATATTATCTGGGCGATATTTGCCGCCGTAGCCTGCTTGTTGTAGAGCCTGCATAGAAAGCTCTAGGAACAACCTTTGTTGTGGGTCCATCGCCGTAGCTTCCTTGGGAGAGATGCCAAAGAACATCGGGTCAAAGTCGAAGGGACTATCTACAAAGCATCCACGTTTGGATATTTTTGCTTGCAGAGAATTTCCTTTGGCTTCAAAGTAGTGTTGGTTGAACCAACGGTCTTGAGGCACATCTTGAATGACAGAGCGGCCTGCATTGAGTAAATCCCAATACTGCTCTAAGTTATCAGCTCCTGGTATTTTACAAGCCATGCCGATGATAGCAATGTCTTGTTCGGGAACGTCTTGGTATTTTTCCTGGGTAGCGACATTTGGGGGCGCTGATTTTTCGGCTTCCGGGCTAGATGTTTCTTCTGGAGCGATCGGGGCGTGGTCTGTCGCGCTCGTGCTAGTCTTCACAGAATAACCGTACTTGCTTTGTAAATAATCTACCAGGTCATCTGGTGTTTGATATTCAAACAGTAAAGTCGGAAATAATTCCTCACCCAGAGTTGTCCCTAAATGTTGGACAACTTCTACAGTCCCAACAGAATCTAACCCCATTTCTTGGAAAGTTTTGTGTCCTTCCACCTGTGCTTCCGGAATACGTAAATGTTGCAGCAAAACTTCTCGGACAAGCTGTCGCAGATTGCGAGATTTAGTTTGTGGTTGGCTCGTGGAGGATTTTGGTGCTATTTCTGGGGTGGCTTGAGCAATTAAGTCAATGATGTGAATTACACCAGAAGCATCCAAAGATAGAGCCTGAATAAAAGCATTGGCAGCTGGCTCTGGTTCCAGAGGATTTAAACCTTTGGATTTTACCATTAATAAAGTTGATGCCCCTAAAAGAGCGCCCATACCGCGATCGCTCCATAGAGAATAATTTAAAGCCAAAGAGCGTCCTTGACCGCCATGCTGTGTCCGGTAGATGGCATAACTATCGAGAAAAGTGTTGGCTGCGGCATAATCGCCCATGCCGGTTCCCCATTCGGCTTTAGAAGCAGAAACCGAGGACAACAACACAAAGTATTTCAGGGGTTCGTTACGGGTAACAGCATCCAAAATGATAGTTCCTTGAACCTTCGGCGCTAAAACTTTGGTGACTGAGGCAGGTTGTTTTTGTAGTAGTTTAAATGTGCTGTGGTCAACTGCACCCGCCGCATGGATGACTCCATCCAGCTTACCAAAGCGGGACTTGATGTTCTCAATTAATTGCTTCATCCCCAAGGCATCTGTCACATCCACAGCCTGATACATGACTGTGGCTCCGAGTTGCTCTAATTGCTCAATTGCCTGGATACGTTGCTGCGTCGAGGAATCATGACTAGGCGATTGCCATTCTTGTTTGGGGGGGAGTGGATGGCGACCTGTTAACACCAAATTGATGGGTACTTGACGAACCATAGCTAAGGCTATTTCTGTCCCGACAGCACTGGTACCACCAGTAATCAACCAGGTTTCTCCTGCTGACAAAGGTAGAGAATTATCTGTAGGTACATTAATTTTTTCCAAGGTACGGCTCAACCGTTGACCATGACGGATAGCAACGATACCTTCACCAGTAGGGGCTGCCTTCATTTCCTGGAACAAAATATCGGCTAATTTTTCTGGTAGATAGACATCTTGGTTAAAATCTACGACTTTTGCTTTAATCTGAGGATTTTCTTGTGCCACCACCTGTGCCAGTACACCTGCCATAGATTGATGTACACCGTGTAGGGAATCATTTGGAGATATTGGATAAGCACCTTGAGTTACCACTAAGAAATTGAGGGGAGAGGCTGGGTAATGTTTGACTAAAGCCTGTGTCAAAAACAAAAGACTGTAAACGCGTTCATTGAGCAGGCGGTCATTTTCTAGTAATTGTTCTGGGGATGTTGCCCACAAACTATAGTTCCACAGATGCACGGCTGCTGTGACTGTAACACCGACTGCTTTGATATTTTTAATTAGCTGTTCGTAGTCTTCAACGGATGCCGGATTAATAGTGAAATGTCCTGCTGTTTGCTTGAAGCTCTCCCCTGGGGTGACAAAATATGTCGTGTACTTTTTAGAGTCGAACAGCTTTTCTAAATTTTCTCCTACTTGGTGGCGATCGCTAAAGATCAAAATTGCCCCTGAAGGAATATCTTGAGATTGGCTTGACACCTCTGGAGTCCATTGCCAACTATGAAACCAATTCGATGGTACAGCCAGAGGAATTCTTGGCAAAGCTTTGACTTGGGAAATAGCTGGCAGACTTTTCTCCTGCAAGGAGAGAGGTTTTGAATTCTCCTCTGGTAGGGAAGGGGGCTGAGGGGTTAGGTTTCGCGTTAGGTTTTCCACCCAGTAGCGTTGGCGTTGAAATGGGTAGGTTGGTAGTGCTAGGCGGCGACGCTGATAACCTTGGTCAAATGCAGTCCAATTGATTTTTATACCCCTGATGTACAACTCACTTAAACTAGCAAGCAATTGTGACCAGTCCGGTTGTCCTTTTTTCAGAGAAGTTAGCCAAGTGCCTGTACCTTCTGGCAAGCATCTTTTACCCATGCCTACTAATGTGTTACTCGGCCCCATTTCTACAAAGATTTCATACCCTTGTTCATGTAGCGTCTTGATGCCGGCATAAAATCTTACTCCTTCTCTCAGATGCTGTCGCCAGTAAGTTGCATTGGGAATTTCTTGGTATTTAAATATTTGTCCAGTCAAATTCGAGATTAGGGGAATACGCGGCGCTTGAAACTGCACCGAGCTAGCTATCTGCTCAAAGGGATCGAGGATGCTAGCCATTAAAGGGGAGTGGAAAGCGTGAGAAACCTGCAATGGTTGGGCGTTAATTCCTTGAGTTGCCAATTCTTTCAGCACGGCTTGGACAGCTTCTCTGGCTCCAGAAATAACGATATTTTCTGGGCCATTAATCCCGGCAATTGCCACTTGCCCTGTGTAAGCAGCTAAAATGCCGTTAATCCGTGCTTCATTGGTGAACACTGCTGCCATCATGCCATTTTGGGGTAGAGATTGAATTAAGCGCCCCCGCTCGGCAATTAATTTCAGCCCATCTTCCAAGCTGAACACTCCAGCAACGCAAGCGGCTACATATTCACCCACGCTATGACCCATGACTGCATCTGGTACAATTCCCCAAGATTTCCACAGTTCAGCTAGGGAGTACTCTAAAGCAAACAGTGCTGGTTGAGTATATGCTGTTTCATTCAAGGGGGAAGCAACATCCGATGTGGGGTAAAGTACTGACAACAAAGGTTGCTGAAGATAGGGACGCAAAATTTCATCGCATCGGTCTAAAGTCTTACGAAACGTCGGCTGGGTTTCGTAAAGTTGCCGTCCCATTTCCACATACTGAGAACCTTGCCCTGTAAACAGGAATACAACTTTGGAACGCTTCTTCTGTGCTTGACCACTGACTAACGTGCTGGTCTGCTTTTGGCTAGCAAAAGCTGTTAGTTGTTCGCGCAAGTCTGTGTTGGATGCAGCAACAACAGCAAGACGGTGTTCAAAATGCGATCGCCCGGTGTTAGCTGTAAAACAAATATCTGCTAAAGATGTTTCTGGATGGGATGTTAAAAAAGATTCATAGCGGCTAGCCATTGCCAGTAGTGCTGCCTCAGTTTTGGCTGATAAACTCAAAAGATGAAAGGGACGCTCAATTAATTTTGAATTTTGAATTTTGAATTTTGAATTGTTATTTGGTGCTTCTTCGATAATCAGATGGGCATTAGTGCCACTCATACCAAAGGAACTAACCCCAGCCAAGCGTTTGCCGTTGACGGCTGGCCATGGAGTTGGCTTAGTTGGCACAGCAACCGCAAGTTTGTCCCAAGGAATATGAGGACTGGGCTGTTGTAAATGCAGATGTGGCGGTATCTCTGCGTTTTGTAAAGCCAGCACCACTTTCATTAAACTGGCAACTCCCGCAGCTGATTCTAAATGACCCAACTGAGTTTTTACGGAACCAATCAGCAAAGGTTGCTCTGGAGAACGTCCTTGACACAATACTGAGCCTAAAGCTCTCACTTCAATGGGATCTCCCAAAGATGTGCCTGTACCGTGGGTTTCTACATAACTAATTTGTTCTGGTGCTACCTTAGCGTTGGTGAGTGCTTGATTAATCAATTTCTCTTGAGCTAGCCCATTCGGTACTGTCAGACCACTGCTAGCACCGTCATGATTAACTGCCGAGCCTCGGACCACAGCCAAAATATTATCATTGTTGGCGATCGCATCTGATAAACGCTTGAGTACGACTATCCCGCAGCCTTCTCCACGTACATAACCATCGGCTTTGGCATCAAAGGTCTTACAACGACCATCTGGAGCCAGCGCCCTCATTCTACTTAGACCAATAGAGGCTTCCGGTGCTAATATCAAATTGACTCCACCAGCTAAAGCCATATTGCACTCACCTGACCGCAAGCTCTGACATGCCAGGTGAACTGCTAGCAACGAAGAAGAACAAGCCGTGTCTAACTGCATCACAGGGCCTTGCAAGCCGAGGACATAAGCTAGGCGACCGATGGCAATACTCCGAGCATTTCCTAAACTGCTGTAAGCATCAATGCGGTTATGATCGCCGGAATATAGGTTAAATCGGGAATAATCTTCCATAAAGAGTCCCATAAAGACTCCCGTCTGGCTGCCGTTTAATTCCTCTGGGGATTGTCCGGCGTTTTCGATGGCTTCCCAGCCTACCTCCAGCAGTAGCCGATGTTGGGGGTCCATGCTGGCTGATTCTAGAGGGGAAAGTCCAAAGAAATGAGGATCAAATTGATCTACCTGTTTAATAAACCCACCATAGCGGGTGTAAATTTTCCCCAAAGTGTTGGGATTTGCATTGTAATACTCATCCACGTCCCATCTGTCAGCCGGAACTTCAGTGATAGTGTCTACCCCATTGTGGAGTAATTCCCAGAATTTCTCAGGGTAGTCGGCTCCCCCAGGAAAGCGACAGTTCATCCCAATAATAGCGATTGGTTCTGTCTTGGCGTTCTCCACTGCGTCCAACTTGGCACGCATTTCTTTTAAGGCTAAAACTGAACGTTGCAATGGAGATAATTGGTTGATGTCTGAAGTGTTACTCATTTTAAGAAATTGCGTAATTAATAGACAAAGAAATTGAGTCTGAAGCCAGACTCATTTAGCTGTGTAAGTAAATAAATAAATGTCTTTTGTAGACTTATCGGAGTTAAGCAGGTGATTTACGCAAGTTCACAAGTAATTACTTCAGACACCAAGCAAAGCCTCTAATTCTTGGTCAACTAATGCTGCTAATTCGTCTTCAGAATATTGCTGAATATCTATTAACAAATTAGTTTGCACTTCAGTCTCTATTTGCGGCTCCACCACAACTGGCTCTGCTACATTCAAGGAAATTACATTGTTGAGCAGATATTCAGCTAAAGATTCAATTGTGGGATATTCAAAGGTCAAAGTCGAAGGTAGAGAACTTCCTAAGCTGGTTTCTAGTCGGTTCTTCAACTCGATGGACATGAGAGAGTCCATCCCCATATCGAAAAAGCCCTGTTGCGGATTTGGTTGATAAGCTGCTTCAAACCTGAGAACTTGGGCAACCTCACTTTGAATATAAGCAATCAAAACATTCTGGCGATCGCTAGCAATGGTTTCCTCTAATTGACGCAGAAGTTCAAGTTGTTTGGCTGATTGTGCAGAATTCCCTTGTGGCTGAGTTTGGGGAGCTAAATCGGAAATTAAGGGTGCTGCGCCTCCTGGTGGGAATTGCTGGAGGAATTTTTCCCAATTGACTGACATTACACCAACTTGGGTGGCATCTTGTCTCAATAAATCTCCCAGTAGTTGCAATCCCAATTCTGAGGACATGGTAGCAAAACCACTCTCAGCTATTCGCTGTTGGCTACGACTATCTAAATCTGCTGCCATCCCAACTTCTGCCCAAGGCCCCCAGTTAATGCTCAAACCTGGCAAACCCAAACCTCGACGATAATGAACTAAGGTATCCATGAACGCATTAGCGGCTGCATAGTTTCCTTGGCTGGGTGAACCAAGTAATGAGGCGACCGAGGAGAAGCAGACAAAGAAATCTAAAGGTAGGTCTTTGGTCAATGTGTGCAGATTCCATGCCCCTTGCACCTTGGGAGCAAGCACTTTCGCAAAGCGGCTCCAATTTTGTTGCAGTAATACTCCGTCATCTAAAACACCAGCCGCGTGAAAAATACCCCGTAGAGGTGGGTAGTTAGTTTTGATTGCCTCTAACATCTGAGCCACATCTTCCGTGTTGGACACATCTGCTGTGACAACTAGAACTTTTGCCCCTGCTTGCTGTAGTTGATTGATAGCTACTTGAGTATCACCAACCACTCCACGCCTGCTAGTTAAAACTAAGTTTTTGGCTCCTTGTGCTACCATCCACTGAGCAACTTGCAGCCCTAGCGCCCCTAGACCACCTGTAATCAAATAAGTCCCATCTTCACCAACTGCAAGTTGATTCACCTGGGTTTGAGCTTGGCGACGCACCAATCGGGAGACTTTCCGCACTCCTTGACGGAATGCAACTTCGTCTTCTTGGTCTGGGAAGCACAACTCTGCTAATAATTCTTCAACTTCGTTCCCATTGCTAGCAGGGTCTAAATCCAACCGCACACATGATAATTCTGGATGTTCCAAGGCAATGACACGTCCCAAGCCCCACAAAGCAGCTTGATTTATGGCTAAGGAATCAGATATTGGCTCTACTGGCTGGGTTCCTTTGGTAACTAACCACAAACGGGGAGACTTAGACCAAGTTGATTTTGCCAAGGCTTGAACCAAATGCAGCACATTACCACAGCCAGTATTTAAAGTCTCCAGCGTCTCCTCCAGCCCCCACAGGTATACTACCCCACGGCAGGGAGGTTGGTTATTACCTAAGCTTTCTTGAATTAATCTCTGAAAATCTCGTGGTTCTGAAGGGTTGATGTAGTAATGTTCTGCATTGGCTTGATATTCAGCACCGGGAGAAACTAAGATAGTGCGATCGCCACGTTCTTGGAGTAGTTTTGCTAACTTAACCGCCGTTCCTTGCTTATCAGCAAATATCAGCCAACTCCCTAACTCTTGTGACTGTGCTAACTGATGATTTTGCTCACGAGCCTTTGGTTGCCAAGCTACTTCATACAGCCAATCACCTAAATCTTTTTGCAGACTTTGCAGCAAAGTTGCCCGACGAACTTTCCTCACTTCAAAACCGATGATTTCGGCGATTAACTGCCCATTTTGGTCGAACAGATGTACGTCACCAATTAAGCTTTGCTGATTAGATGTTGGTGTTTTCTGACCATGACACCATAGTTGATGACCAGGATGGGAACGACCATAGAATCTAAAGCTACCGATGCTAAAAGGAATGTACATATAGTCATTCTCGACTTGCTCGGCAGGATTAACATCCCAGCAAACGTTGAGTAGTTGCAAGCATGAATCAATTAATCCCGGATAAAGTTGATAGTTATCGAGTTCGTCTGGTAATTGGGGCAGTTTCATTTGACATACAGCTTCTCCATCCTGATGCCAAATATTTTCTAGCCATTGAAATGAAGTTCCCCAACTGTAGCCAACTGCTTGAAAACTAGAGTAAAATTGCGTTCCCGATAAAACTTGAGAACATCTAGCCTTTACTTCTGCTACATCTACGAAATTGGGTACTGGCGAGAACAGCCGGACTTTTCCTGTGCCATGTGTTTTCCAAGAGTTGACCTCGTTTTCTGCTTCTCCACCTAAAAAACTAATAATTTGAAAGGAAGTCTCTTCTGTTGTTTGGGGTGTCAAAACTAACTGAACTGTTGTACTGCCCTCATCTGGGCAAACCAGCGTATTTTGAAATAACAAATCTTCGATAATGCAAGATTCGTTGGGGAAAGCCTCCTTAACTGCGGATAGAAGCATCGAGATATAAGATGCACCAGGAACTATTCTGACTTCATTTAGTTGATGATCCTCTAGGTAAGCAGGCGAATTGGGGCTAAATTGGGTTTCAAAGCGAATTTCTGGAGAAAATGGTAATTTTAGCCGTTGACCAAGTACAGGGTGGAGGGTTTTGCTAGCCTTGGCGGGTAAAGTCTGTTGGCGATGAGATGTCTCAACCCAGTAACGCTGGCGCTGGAAGGGATAATTTGGCAGCACTAGGCGACGACGGGGATAATCTTGATCAAAGCCAGACCAGTTGATTGATGCCCCACGCAAGTATAATTCCTGCAAGCTTTGAAGTAGCTGTTGCCAATCCGACTGTCCTGAGCGCAAACTAGGGAGCCAAACTCCTACTCCTTCGGGGAGACACTTACGACCCATTCCCAGTAAAATTGGTTTTGGTCCGACCTCTAGAAAAATTTCACAACCTTGCTGCTCAAGGGTTTCCATCCCAGAAGCAAATCTCACAGACTGGCGCAAATGTCTGACCCAATATTCCGCATTGGTGATTTCTGTAGTCACTACTGTGCCAGTAACATTAGAAATCAGTTTGATATTAGGTGATGAAAAGCTGACTTCTGAGGCAATGCGCGCAAATTCCGCTAACACTGGTTCCATTAAAGGAGAATGGAAGGCATGGGAAACGTTTAACTTGACACTATTAACGCCTTCGCCTTGGAGAGTAGACACCACTGCTGCGACTGCTTGATGTTGTCCTGAAATAACGACACTTTCCGGGCCGTTAATGGCAGCAATCGATACTTGATTGGCATAAGGTTGAATAGCTGCCAATACTCGCGCTTCTGAGACGAATATATTGACCATTGCCCCATCTTGAGGTAATGATTGCATGAGGCGAGCGCGGGCAGCAACCAATTTTAGTCCATCTTCCAGACTAAAAACTCCAGCTATACAAGCGGCAACATATTCACCCAAACTATGACCCATAACTACTGTAGGTTCTATGCCCCAAGATTTCCATAACTGGGAGACTGCATACTCTAGGGCAAATAAAGCTGCTTGGGTGTAGACGGTCTCATTAAGCGGGCTAGTGCCAGATTCAGGATAGAGAATTGATAGTAAAGGCTGTTCTAAATAAGGACGGAGAATTTCATCACAACGATCTAAAGTTTGCCGGAATATCGGTTGGGTTTCGTAGAGTTCTCGCCCCATACCTATATACTGAGAACCCTGTCCGGTAAATAGAAAGGCAATTTTCGGGCGCTTTTTGTTGTGTAATTGTCCACTCACACCTGGATTTTTACCTGCTGCAAAAGCTGCCAATTGTTGGCGTAAGTCCTGAGTAGATTCAGCGACAACAGCCAACCGATGGTCAAAATGCGATCGCCCTGTGTTTGCTGTGAAACAAATATCTGCTATATTTGCTTTGCTATCACCTACCAAAAAAGATTCGTAGCGGCTGACAAGTGACTGTAGTGCTGATTCAGTTTTCGCCGATAAACTCAAAAGATGAAGCGGACGCTCAATTAATTTTGAATTTTGAATTTTCAATTTTGAATTGTTATCTGGTGCTGCTTCCAAAATCAAATGGACATTTGTACCACTCATGCCAAAGGAACTGACCCCAGCTAGTCGTCGTCCATCTGCCCCTAATGGCCATTGTGTGGGCTGAGTCGGAACCACAACCGACAGTTTTTCCCAAGGAATATAGGGATTAGGTTGTTGAAAATGTAAATGTGGTGGCATCTCTGCGTGCTGGAGAGCTAACACAACTTTCATTAACCCGGCAACTCCGGCGGCTGATTCCAAATGACCAACCTGAGTTTTTACCGAACCGATAGTTAGGGGATTGTCTTGGGAGCGACCTTGACCTAATACTGCTCCCAAGGCTAACACTTCAATGGGATCGCCTAAAGGTGTACCAGTCCCGTGAGTTTCCACATATTGAATCTGATGGGCTTGGACGTTGGCATTTTCTAAGGCTTTGCGAAGTAATTTTTCTTGAGCCGAACCATTTGGGGCTGTCAGACCATTACTAGAGCCATCATGGTTGTATGCTGAACCCCGAATCAATGCCAGAATAGGATCACCATCAGCTAAAGCATCAGATAAACGTTTGAGTACTACTATGCCACATCCTTCTCCGCGTCCGTAACCATCGGCGCTGGCATCAAAAGTTTTACAACGACCATCAGTAGATAAGGCTTTTAATTTACACAGACCAATGGAAGGATCTGGTGAGAGAATCAGGTTGACACCGCCAGCTAAAGCCATATTGCATTCTTGAGAACGGAGGCTTTGGCAAGCTAGATGCACCCCTAACAGCGAAGACGAGCAAGCTGTATCTAACTGCATGGTAGCTCCTTGCAAACCCAAGACGTAAGCCAAACGCCCAGCCGCCATACTTCTGAGAATACTTAAAGTATTGTAGGCATCAATTTGAGTGCGATCGCCATAAAAGCTCAGTTGTGAGTAGTCATCCATAGACAGCCCGACGAATACCCCAGTAGGACTGCCATTTAACTTTTCTGGTGCTTGTCCAGCATTTTCTAGCGCTTCCCAGCTTACTTCCAAAAGTAGCCTTTGCTGAGGGTCGAGGCTGACTGCTTCGCGGGGAGAGATGCCAAAGAACTGAGCATCAAACTTATCCACTTCATTCAAAAAACCGCCGTACTGGGTGTACATTTTCCCTAACATATCGGGGTCTGGATGATAAAACTCATCTACTGGCCATCTTTGTGCAGGAATTTTGCTAATGGCATCTACCCCATTATGTAATAAATTCCAGTAATCCTCTGGGTTATTGACACCCCCAGGTAAACGGCAAGACATCCCAATAATAGCGATGGGTTCTTTCTGTAATTGCTCAACAGTATCAACTTCAGACCGCATCCGCCGCAATTCTAAAATGGCATTTTCTAGTAACAAGCGGTAATTTGTATTCTCTGAATTAGGACTCATACTAATCTCCTTTGTTTAACTGTGGCAATTTCTTTGGTTAGTAATTCAGCTATTTCCGCGTCTGAGAGTGCTTTTAAGTCTGCTGATTCGGCCAGTTCTGCTTTGTTGGTAGGCAATTCTACAGACACCACCAGACTTTCTGTGTGCAAATTAGACTCTGGCTTTGTCTTGGCTAATTCTGTTGATTGGGGAATTTTTTGACTGGCTAGGTGACGTGCTAAAGATTCGATGGTGGAGAAGTTCCAGACTATAGTTGCTTCTAAGGGATATCCCAACCATTCACTCAATTCTTGAGCTAACTTGACAGCCCTGACGGAATCTAATCCATAATCAGCAAATGACTTACTTTGGTCGATTGACTGGGCTGCTACTGCCAATTTTCTCACGACCCAATCCATAATCCAGTTTTCAATCAATTCGGCAGTTTGGTAAGAGACATTTACCGACGCAGATGTCTGAGTTTTGCTAACCACAGTACTATGGGAAGGTGCAGCAGAATTTTCTTGCCTTAGTAGCCGCTTGAGTATTTTGCCAGTCGGGTTCTTGGGGATGGAGGAGACAAATTCGACGGCACTAGGAACTTTATATTTAGCCAGTTTCTGGTAACAGAATGCAATTATTTCTTCTTCTGTAACTACTTGGTCTGGTTTGAGGACAACACTAGCTTTCACCTGTTCACCTAGTATTGAATCTGGTACACCGTAGACAGCTACCTCTGCAATACCTGAATGCTGGTAAATAACATTTTCAACTTCGGCTGGGTATACTTTTAATCCACCGTTGTTGATCATATCTTTGAGGCGGTCAACGATGTAAAAGTAGCCCAATTCATCTATTTGACCAATGTCACCGGTGTGAAACCATCCGTTCTTAATGGCTTTGGCAGTTTCAGCCGGGCGATTCCAGTAACCTAGCATGACATTGACACCGCGAATAACGATTTCGCCGAGTTCACCAGGGGTAACTTCACAACCATCATCGAGGCTGACAATCTTCATCTCGACATTTTCAATTGGTGAACCAATAGAACCCAGTTTGTACCTCAATTCGTGGTTATAGCTAGCTAAGGGTGATGTTTCTGTAAGACCATACCCTTGGTTGATGACTTTACCAAACTTGTCTTGCCAACGTTTGGCAATTTCTACAGGCAAACCTGCGGCCGCAGAGAAGTAGTAACGCACTGAATCCAAATCGCGGATAGATGCTTTATCGCATAAAAGAATAAAAGTAGTGGGAACACCAAAAAAGATTGTAATATTATATTCGCTTATAGTTGTCAGTACCGTTTCTGGGTCGAACGATCGCTGTAAAACGATAGTTGCACAGGTATTAAGTCCACTATTGAGAACTGCATTCTGCCCGAAACAGTGGAACATCGGTAAAAATAGTAAAATTTGATCGTTAGGACGCATTTCGCAACAGTGATTCATGGAGTGCATATTAGAAATCACATTGCCATGAGATAAAGTAGCGCCTTTAGGGAAACCTGTTGTACCAGAAGTATAAAGAATCGCCGCTGGATCATCACGTTCCATCTCCACAGCACGAGCGCTAGACGAAGCATTTGCCATGAATTCACTCAATGCGATCGCGTCAGTTGCTTTCCCCTCAGCAATTAAGATGTGCTTAAGGTGCGGTAAATCCTGCTTAGGCAATTTTTCTCGCAGCGTTTCTGTGGTTACGAGTACAACTGCTCCACAGTCATTGAGAATAAACTTGAGTTCATCGCTTTGCAGACTTGGGTTAATGGAAACTGCGATCGCCCCAATCTTGAGAATCCCCAGATAGGAAATAACAAATTCAGGAATGTTTGGTAATAATAATGCTATGCGATCGCCACGCTCAATCCCTAACCCCAGTAAAGCATTGGCAAAGCGATTTGCCATTTCATTCAGTTGTTTATAAGTAAAATATAAGCCTTCAAAAATGAGCGCTGGTTTGTTAGGAAAAAGGCAGCAACCACGCTCCACATTTTGGGAAATATTCATAAAAGTTGTTGCAAGATTTAAGTTGTAGCTCTTGTTGTACTTATCGCCTTGATGTAGAGAATTTATGCAATAAGTGGATGAAATTAGTAAACAGTCAACAGTTAAATTAACTGCCGACTGTTCACGATTGGCTAATAACTGTTAATAGATATCTTGAACTGCTTTTACAATCAAACCACCAGCCGCGATATCAGCAGAAATCCGGGCAATATGCTCATCCAGACCTTGCTCATTATCATTCCAAATATATGGGCGATCTGAAGTTGGTTTTTGTCCAACTACTTGGCGGACTGCTGAATACAACCGCTCAGTTGCAGGTGATAGACAGACGCGTGCATCGTAATGACCAGTCTTTTTATATGTGCGGAGGTCAACAGCTTGGACTCCAAACATGAGAGCGATCGCCATATAATTCTGGAATATATCGACAGAACGGCGGGCTAGAGTCGCTGAAGTGTATCCTTGACTGTTGATGTTCTGATTAAATTGTTCCGCATGGGTAGGAAAGCGATCGGCGATGGAATTTCCATAGAAGGTCAACAGTGGCATAATTGAGTTACCGCATATTTGCAGACCTTTTAGTCCCATATTGACTTTACGTTCTCGGTTGCCAAGTAAAGATGGTGGTAGTCCATTGCTAAACTCCGGTGAGGCGAGGAGGGCAATTTGCACATCCAAATGTTTAGCCATTAGCCCAATGTAGTAACGCAGGTGATCCATTCCCACACCCACGTACTGTCCGAGAAAATTGCCTCCATGATAGCTAGCTTGGTTATTCACATCAATCAGTGGGTTATCGGTCACTGAGTTGATTTCGATTTCAATTTGTTTGGCAATCTGGGAAATCCCATCAACAATGGGCCCCAAATACTGGGGAAGGCATCGCAGTGAGTAACGATCCTGAATTAATTCGTGATCACGATAATCGTGTTTACCATCTAACTCATCACGGACTAACTGGGAATTTGCTAGCAAAGAAATCATCTGATCTGCTGCCCATAATTGACCAGGATGTGGTTTGGAATTATGGATAAATGGATGGAATGATTGATTGGTTCCGTTTAAAGCTTGGATATCTAGAGCGTGAACGCCCATAGCGATCGCAGTTAAAATTTGAGTATCGTAGACGCAGTTTGCCGCAATACCTGTCATTACTGAAGTGCCGTTCATCATCGCCAAGCCTTCCTTCGGTAACAATGTCAGGGGTGACAAATTCAGCTGACTTAGGGCTGTCGGTGCATCCATCTCTTTACCGTTGAAGTCAACCTTAAAACTGGGATCTAAGCCTATCAGTGAACCAGTAATGTAGGATAGTGGCACTAAATCACCACTTGCACCAATTGAGCCAAACTCATACACATACGGTGTAACACCAGCGTTGAGAAAAGTTTCCATGCGCTTGATAAGTTCCAGCCTGATGCCAGATGCACCGTGCATGTGAGAGTTTGCACGCAAGAGCATAGCTGCACGCACATCCGCCAAGGGTAATTTGTTACCTGCACCTGTTTTTAGGAACCAAACTAAGTTGGTTTGGAGTTCAGATGCTTGTTCACGGGATATGGCAACATTGGCCATACCACCAAAGCCAGATGTTACTCCGTAAATTGGCTCCCCAGATTCAACAGCATTATTAATGTAATCACAAGATGCGTGAATATTCTGCAAAACGTCTGCGTTATCAGTTAAAGACACTAATGCGCCATTGCGTGCTACCCTTGCAACATCATTGATTGTGAGTTTCTGATTACCAATAATTACATTGGTAGAGGAATTTCCAGTGAAAGAAGATTGTTGAGATAAGGTTTTGCTTTGTGCTTGAGATAGTGTCTTCATACAGAGATTATGTTTAACTTGTAGTAGGTATTGCAATTAACTTAACTTTTGTTTTTTGCTGAGAGTATTTGACATAATATTTCAGCAAATACAAATTGATATTTAGCTGGCATCAGTGTTTTAACGAAGCAGTCATTCTCCATAATTGAAACTTTCGAGAATAATTTTTGGAGAAGTTCACGTAATAATTAACCAAAAACATTAGCCATTTGTTTCAATTTGTTTGCTCATATATTGATGACAGAGATTTCGTTTGTTGTGTTTTGAAATTACAACATGAGAGAATAAAACTTGTCATCGTTTGTTCTGTAATTGAACTGTTATATATTTAACTGGAGTAAGTAAAAGATTTATGCAACTATTCCATAAATTTGACTTTATTTATTTTACTCACCTGCGATCGCATATATTAAAAGCCTTATGTGGAATATGTTTCGTCTATTTCGGTCTCTATAAGACTAATACAGCACGGTGTAAACAGCACAAAAATTTAAAACCCGTGAAAATACTGCTATATGAGCTTTTCACAGATTTTAAATATTTAGATATTTTCTTACTCGAAAATGCCTAACAACATAGCTCAATCAAATCAAGCCATATCCGAAAGCGAAAGTGCCATTCACTATAATCTGAGTTGGCTCAGGAACATTTGGTTATAGATCAATTATGACGCTTCCGGCAAGGGATAATATGTCATTAGCACCAGTGAATCTTTCCTCTTCACCAGTGATATTAACGAGTTAAGCAATTCGGAACGGAAATTTTTTATTCTGTCTGCCTACATAAAACAAAAACACGGCAAAGATGATTATTGTCAAGCTAAATATGTAACCATCACCAAAAACTTTGATGGCTAAGGATGAAGCAATAGGCCCAGCAGTACATCCGAAACTATATATAGCTGTGAACAAAGCACTTCCAGAAGATAGTTCATTTCTAGAAAGTTTTGCTCCAATTAATGCCATTGCTAAGGGAAAAATCGGACTGATACTAGCTCCAGCAATAAATGCAAATATCTGGGTAGCAGTGGAGTCTTGAATCAATGAAAGAGATAAAAACGACAATATTACGATAGACACGCTCATAAAAAGAACTTTGAGTCTGCCGAATTTGTCTGCTATGTGAGTAACTGGAACAGTAGAGAGCAAGCCGCCAACTACAAATACAGCAAAGGTATAGCCGATCTGCTCTATATTGTAATTTTGTCGTAGCAGATAAACAGGATATAAAGAAACTAGCGTTGATTCGGCAAAACCATAGGCAAATGCGCCCTGAAGAGGAAGTTTCAGCTTGTTGAAAATTCCGGAACGTGAAGATTGTTGAAAAACAACTGCTTTATCTGGTAGAGCTATCCATACCACAATTACGCCGCTAAAAATTAAAGCACTACCCAACAAAAATGACAGTTTTGGTGAAACATTATACAAAGCAGAACCAATTACTGGGCCAATACCAAATCCAAAAGTAAAAGCTAGAGCATTCAAACCATTGACGATCGCTCGATTACCTTCATGACAAAAGTGATTCAATGCAGTGTTTCCACTGACTAGATATAAACAACAAGCAATGCCCATAACAGCACGTATAATAAACCACAAAGGCATTGATGTAGTCATAGTGAACAAAGGAGCGCTAATACCCATCATTGTCAAGCCAAGCATCATAGTTTTACGAAGCCCCAACTTGGGTAATACTTTTACTACGAACGGTGTTCCCAAAGCTATGACTAGAAAATACACTGTAGAATTTGCTCCTATCCATAAATCATCAACTTGATGTTGCGCCATTAATGTTGAGATAAAGGGATTAAATAGCCCTATAGAAATACCAGACAAAAAAGCTATGCTATACAAAGCTGGTAATCCAGTAGAAAACGGGGAATTTGATTTTGTCGAGATCAATTCTGTCATAAAACTTGAGGATAATTGATAAATTACGTGGTTTGAGTGCATGGTATAAATACGATGCAAGCAATCTTGTTATTGCAAAATAGCTACGCAAAATAGAAATAGCTTTTTTGCAATAAAAGTATTTTTAGCAGTTTATTTAAATAGATTTAGCTGCTTAGTAAAGTATAGATTTGTATCTGAAATTATTAATTGTTGTTGATAGCTACTAGGTAATTTAAATGTTGGGATAATGACTGCAAAAAGAGTGATTGAGAATTATGCAAAAAGAAATGATCTCCAGGAAACATTTGCAGGTTGAAGTAGCTACTAGTCTGCTCACGCCAAGCTTCTAAAGCATCAACCTTAATTGCTTTATCCTGCAAACCTCCAAATACAGAGATTGGGCATTCGAGTGGCATTTCACTTTTGTAAATGTATGTCTCTAGTATCGTAAAGTCCGCTCGTAGACAAGGCAAGAAAAGTTGCAACATTTGTTCATTCTGCAAAATTTCCTTGGGAATTGCATTGTAACGATCGCAAAGTTCCGCCAGGAATTTAGCTTCAGGCATTTTGTGAATAAACGGTTTGAGAATTGGTTTTTGGGGAGCAGGGCAACAAGCAGCAAATAAATGAACAGGGCTAAGATTATATTCTTGACGGAGTAGACGCGTTATCTCAAAGCCAAGCATTGCACCCATGCTATGACCAAAAAAAGCAAATGGCATATTCAGATACGGTCTAATTTTTGATGCCAAAGTTTGAATAAGAGTTAAAAAATTGGTATAGGAAGGTTCTTGCAATCGACGGCCTCTTCCAGGAAGTTGAACTAAGTAAACCTCTACATCCTTTGGTAATTTGTTTGTCCATGTACTATATGTTGAAGTTGTACCCCCCGCACATGGAAAACAGAATAGGCGAAGCTGGGCCTTAGGATTCAGCTGAGGGCAGCTAATCCAAGGGTCAAATATTAGTCTTGCTGTCATAAAATTATGTCTGTAATCTGAAAATTTTTGTTATAAAACCTAACCCTGTTTCTTTATCAGACTGTGGTAGCTCTGTTCATAGCAGCGATTAAAGGTAAATATTATTTCTGTACATATACACGGTTAATTAACATGAGTAATTAAATCTGACTATGAATAAGAATTATTACAGCCAAGACTTAAATTTTGGTACATATTTGCAGCAAATAATACTATCAAATTCATTGATAAAAAATGTTAATTTTATCTACCAGTAACTGCTATTAAATAGAAATAACTAAATAGTAAAAGCATAAAATTTTAATACCTGAGAAATTGCTAATTATATTTGATTCCTCCCGTCACTTTGATAAATTATTAAAACTTAAGAGTTAATTTTTTGTTTGCTCTCATAGTACTTATCGCTCTTCTCTGGGTTATTTATGCAAAACACCAAAATCCCCAGCAAATAAAATTTGTGAACTACAGCATTAGATGCGATGAGCTACGCCCCGCAAAGAAGCGCGGGTACGCCATCGCTATTCCTTAGAGGTTGTTTGAAAAGTTCTCGTCTTGGTAACAAAAGTTTTAGATCCCCCTAAATCCCCCTTAAAAAGGGGGACTTTAATTCCGTTTCCCCCCTTAAAAAGGGGGGTTAGGGGGGATCTCAAAGACCTAAAGTCACAGCGAAACACTGTTCAAACAACCTCTTAGTGTGACTCATTTCGAATTATTAATGTTCTAGTCTCAAACTTCTTTCCATAAGCATCTGAGGTTCGATATTCTCAACTTTTGGTATCGCTTCTAGCTGAGGAATTTTTGCGATCGCATCTGCAATATTACCTGATTGGGCACGCAACCAAGCGGCGTGAGGTGCATAGTCAAGGCTTTCTACTACTTCGTAACCCGCTCGATTAATTGCCTCGTGCTGAGACTTTATATCAATGCCTTCAGCAAAGCGGATGAAAACCAGTCCAGTTGGTACTGCTAGGGAACCATTGGGTTCTATTGTGTAAACTGGACTCAGTTTACCCTGCTCTGATTGATTGGGTTCGCCTGGAAAAACTGCGTAGGCGTAGCCCATCGGAGACATCGCACCATCGTTAAGTTGTAAAATTGCTCCTGGTGCTACCGTCTTGGGTTGATTATTATAATGTATTGCATAGTACCCAGACTTACGAGTATAAGATATAGCAGTGCGATCGCTGCCAACCCGAATTTGTTCAGGATACTCAGAAAAATAATCGTTTTGAAATCTCACTTCAGGAATCAGGGGTAAAGAGTACACCTGTAGAAAATACTCAGCCGGAAAATAAAACATCTTTCTCAAGTTCTAATCATGTTATAGCGTTTTCAGTGGTATGGAATACAAATCTTTATATCGGGATGCAAGCTATATATCCCTAGTGATAGTGAAGATTCGTAAAACAGCTTGACTTTGAATTCTTCTTTTCTGGAAAGACGAATTGAAGGCTTGTATGAACTTTAGAGAGATTAAATTCTGTTGCAGCTGGATCTTTTTAATGTCGTAATACACATATAACACATGAAATAAAAACCATCCATAAACGCACGCTGCGTATAGCAAGCTTTAAAAGTAGTGCATAATACGATTTCCCAATGCCCAATTTTCAAGACAAATATCCCAGGAGATTAAGCTATGGTTCAGGTTCGCTATGGTGGACAGAACGGTCAACAGTATGAACTTGCTATCAGTGAAGAACACGTTGTAGTGCGTACCGAAAGCCGCAGTACTCTAATTGGTGCAAGACCGTTTGAAGTCGCACCTGTGTCACCCACAGCTCGTAGCATCCTCAATCAATTCGAGTTAACAACGCGGTTTCGGCAAGCGGGTGTAGAAATTTTGCGCGCGAAAGTTCCGACTCAGGGTGTCGCTTTGCGCGATCGCGCCCGTGAAATTCTCAACCAAGAGTCTCAAGTCCAATTTGCCGGACGTGTCTTGATCGATCCAGCCTCCAGCCAACCGATAATTTACACCGAAAACCTCTTTGTTAAATTCGATAATGAAGAAGAATCAAGGGTCTGCCAAGAGATATTGGGACGTTACGGCTTAACAATTAAACGCCAACTTGAATATGCGCGAAATGCTTATTTTGTCAATGCACCTACAAATACTGGTATAGCTATCTTTGACATCGCTGAGAGACTTCTGAATGAGGAATCAGTCGAACTGTGCCATCCTGAACTAGTGCGTGAATCACGCCAACGTCAGGTTTTCCCGCAGCAGTGGCACTTAAAGCAAACAACAATTAACGGTAAGGTAATTAACGCCCATGCCAACGTTGAAGCAGCTTGGAAATTAAGCGATGGCACAGGAGCAATTATTGCAATTATCGATGACGGTGTGGATCTCGATCATGAAGAATTCCGTTCCTCTGGAAAGATTGTTGCCCCGCGCGATGTCACACGTAAAAATGACAATCCCAGACCGGGAAACGACAATAATCACGGGACAGCTTGTGCAGGAGTAGCTTGTGGCAACGGGAAATTTGGTGCATCAGGCGTAGCACCAGGCGCAAAACTGATGCCGATTCGTTTAGCTTCGTCGTTGGGTTCACAGGATGAAGCAGATGCTTTTATTTGGGCGGCTCAAAATGGTGCTGATGTGATTTCTTGTAGTTGGGGTCCAGCAGATGGGACTTGGTTTGAGCCAAACGATCCTCTACACAAGCAAAAAGTACCTTTGCCTGACTCCACAAGACTGGCTATGGACTTTGCAATCAATAAAGGACGTAACGGCAAGGGATGTGTAATTTTATTCGCGGCTGGCAATGGTAACGAAAGTGTGGATAACGATGGCTACGCCAGCTACCAAAAGGTAATTGCGATCGCAGCTTGTAACGACTTTGGTACAAGAAGCGCTTACAGTGACTTTGGTCAAGCGGTGTGGTGTGCCTTTCCCAGTAACAATGGTGATAGTTCTCAAACCCCTGGAATTTGGACAACCGATCGCGTTGGTGTACTTGGTTATAATTCCGGTAATGTAAATTTGGGTGATGCCGGAGGTAACTACACAAACGAATTCGGCGGAACTTCTAGTGCTTGTCCTGGTGCGGCTGGTGTAGCAGCATTGATTATTGCCAGAAATCCAAATCTGCGTTGGGACGAAGTACGAGATATTATTAGACGCTCTTGCGATCGCATTGATCAAGCTGGAGGTAAATATGATGCCAATGGTCGCAGCCCCTTCTACGGTTATGGTCGAATCAATGCTCTCAAAGCTGTAGAATTGGCCAAGCCGGCGCAAACATCGCCCATTAGCATATTCAAGGCAGTACAAGATATCCCAATTAACGATTTGCAAACATCAACATTGTCGTTGGCGATCGCTAATACCAGCCTGATGAAATCCATCAAAGTTAATGTAGACATCGAGCATACTTACATTGGCGATCTTGTAGTTACTCTCCTTCCCCCAGTGCAGATAGGCATACTTCCCATCATTCTGCACGATCGCCAGGGCGGAGCTACAGATAATATCAAAACAACTTATGACGAGGTAAACACCCCAAAACTTGCTGCCTTTAAAGGTAAAAGTCCCCAAGGAACCTGGACTCTGGAAGTTGCAGATAAAGCTACCACAGATACCGGAAAGATTCGCAGCTTGACCATTGAAATTGGATTTTAAGCCAACACCCTTGAGTTACAGCTATTTTCAAGTCAATAGAGCGCACAGTAAGGGCATAGCAATGCTGTGCCCTTAAACAGATGTGGTTCAAATACATGAAAATTGCTGTAAACGCATAGCGATCGCAAAGGTTCAATGATCACACTACCCACAGTTGAGTAAAACGTTCAGCCGTCCATCCAATAATATCTGATACCTGGCCATCACCAATTTCTACGATCCGCTTAGTACCATCTATACGCTCTATTACATCTACAGAGAAAAACTGACTTTTAATGCGCTTGGCACACTCAGAAACAATCTCTGGAATTTCTTCATCTAGTAAAGCGGCAAAAGGTTTACCATATACGACAAAGTAACGCCTCTCGGTTTCAGACACAAAATCTTCAATCCGCCGCACACAAATACCTCCCTCAATGCTGCCCCGAAATGTCTGCATTTGGGCAATTACTGTTTTAATTTCTGAAGGTTTATCAATCATCGAACCAACTGAGGTTTTGAGAGACTTAACATAATCTTTGATAAAAAATCCATTCCAGCCAAGTCGATTCAACTCACTTTCTAAATCATCATCGACGGAATAAAATTTAGTCTCTGGAGTTAAATCAGCAATCAGTGGATACCAGTTGATCAGATAATGTGTGGCTAGATACTCGTCCTTAGAAGTTAAGACACTTGCCCCTGTACTCTCTACAACACTAACTAATAACTCATAATCTCCGGGCGAAAGCATCCAACCCCGATATACCACTTTTGAATCAGGAGTAGGGACTGGGATAATCTTTGATGAACCAGATCCCAGCGACTCCAAAGATATAACGGAAGTTGCCAATCCAGCATTTTGCATACAAGCAACTTGCTCCAAGTATGCTGAATCGGCTTTCTTTGCATTGAAGTAATCACTGGGAAAAAGAAATCTCACAATATTTGGATTGAATATACAGCTAATTACTAATTATATCGGACGGAACTCTGTAAATCTCTGAGATCGATTGCTGTAAACAATCCTGCAAAACCACCTCCGAGAATCACAATCGGCAGAGCATTCTTTGCTTCATGTATTTGCGATCGCATAATTTAAATTACCTTAGAAAATACCCACCCAATTCTTAGCCCTATCAAGGTGATTTTTGTATTCATTACTAACTTTGAACTTGGCAGTTGAACCTTTTTGCTCAGAAGTTGAACCTTTTTACTCGGAAGTTGAACCTTTTTACTCGGAAGTTGAACCTTTTTGCTCGGAAGTTGAACCTTTTTGCTCGGAAGTTGAACCTTTTTGCTCGGAAGTTGAGCCTTTTTACTCGGCAGTTGAGCCTTTTTACTCGGCAGTTGAACCTTTTTACTCGGAAGTTTGCACACAAGAGCCGAAACCCTAGTTTTTAGGTAGGGGCAATTCATGAATTGCCCCAAAGCACGTCTAGTTTTGTGGATGAAAAACTATTGTAACGACACAAGACAATCTGTTAGCCGTGAGTCACAGGCTCTTTCGCCAAGAACTTCTCTAATTCTGTCAGCGCATCAGCATCAACCTTAGTTTGCATCGGACAGAACTTAGGTCCACACATCGAACAAAACTCAGCAGTTTTATAGATATCTGCTGGCAAAGTTTCATCGTGATATTCCTTAGCTCTTTCTGGATCGAGTGATAATTCAAACTGACGGTTCCAATCGAAGTTGTAACGCGCTTTAGAAAGCTCATCGTCTCTATCCCTTGCACCAGGGCGATGTCTAGCAATATCAGCCGCATGAGCCGCTATTTTATAGGCAATCAACCCATTCCGCACATCTTCGGCATTTGGTAGACCTAAATGTTCTTTGGGTGTTACATAGCACAGCATTGCAGTACCGTACCATCCAGCCATCGCTGCTCCAATGGCTGAAGTAATATGGTCATAACCGGGAGCAATGTCTGTCACCAATGGCCCCAACACATAGAAAGGTGCTTCAGAACACTCTTCCATCTGCTTACGGACGTTAAACTCAATTTGATCCATTGGAACGTGTCCAGGCCCTTCTACCATCACCTGGACATCATCTTCCCAAGCTTTGCGAGTTAGCTGTCCCAGGGTTTTCAATTCAGCTAATTGTGCTTCATCTGAGGCATCATGAGTGCAGCCGGGACGTAGAGAATCTCCTAAACTGAAGGAGACATCGTACCTTTTGAAAATCTCAATAATGTCTTGGAAGTGGGTATAAAGTGGGTTTTGTTTGTGGTGATGTAGCATCCACCGCGCCAAAATACCGCCACCACGAGAGACAATACCGGTGATGCGGTTTCTCACCAAGGGCAAATGCTCAATCAAAATCCCAGCGTGGATAGTTTGATAATCTACCCCCTGCTGGGCGTGCTTTTCGATGATATGGAGAAAATCATCAGCAGTCAGATTTTCGATTGTGCCGTGGACACTTTCTAAAGCTTGGTAAACCGGCACTGTACCAATAGGAACAGGTGAAGCCTTGATGATGGCGGTACGAATTTCATCCAAATTACCGCCGCCTGTGGACAAATCCATCACGGTATCAGCACCGTACTTCACCGCCAGATTCAGCTTATCAACTTCTTCCTGAAGATTAGAAGAGTTGGGGGAAGCGCCAATATTAGCATTTACCTTACATTTAGAGGCGATGCCAATAGCCATCGGCTCTAAGTTAGTGTGATTTATATTAGCCGGGATAATCATTCGTCCCCGCGCCACTTCATCACGAATTAGATCGGCAGGGAGATTTTCCCGTTGGGCGACGTAGTGCATTTCTTCGGTGATAACACCTTGGCGCGCGTAGTGCATTTGAGATACATTACTCTGCCCACGCCGTTTAGCAACCCATTCTGTCCGCATATTATGATTCCTCAATAAACAGCTTCCCTCCGCTGGTATTACCCAGACTCAGGTGTTAAGGGTGTGATCTCAGCCTGGTTATGTAGGCACCCCTAGCATGGATGTAGTGTATCACTTTCGTTATGTCTAGCAGCAAGGGTGTTAACAATTTATGAGGTGAGGGTGGTGTTAAGCTATTTTTTCTGAGTCTAATACTGCCTTATGGATTTCTTCTGGAGTCATTGAGGCGGGATAAGTCCTAGAGAGAAGTTTTACCATCACAACGATCTGTGTGGCAGGTTTGAAATATTTACCATCTCAGGAATTATCGAGAAACTTTTATAACAAATGTTCATTAATCCAAAAAAGGCGATCGCATCCTTTACACCCTTCAACTAAAAATTTTTAACCACAAGGTTCTATGGGGCGATCGCTTTGACTTCGTAAAATTAAACAACAACAAAATTAGTTGCACTTAGTGACAATCCATCGCTGAGTTGCGCGAATTGTACCTGAGTAAACGCGCCACCGCTACCATCTTGGTCAAAGAACAGCGCACCTGTACCATTGTCGTAGATAAATCGTTGAGCGTCTGTTGTCGCGGCTGAACCGATGGTAAACTCACTAGTCGAGAGTGCGCCTGTTACTAAAGATCCGCCGAAACCAGCAGAGGATACCTGAATAACTTCAGCAATCGGGTCGAAGTCATAAAGACTATCAACACCTTCATTATAATTATTGAAGGCAAATGTATCAGTGCCCTCTCCTCCAAATAGATAATCATTGCCTCTCCCTCCAGCCAGTAGATCGTTGCCATCATTTCCGAAAAGGAAATCGTTACCATCACTGCCTAGAATAGTGTCAGTGTTAGCTGTACCAGAAATATCTAATTGTTCAATATTCTTATAGCTAACTTGATACGTCCCAGCTGTAATTGAACCTTGGTTAGTGACTGTATCGAAAGTTGAGGTGATTCCCTCAGTAGTAAAACTGCCATAATCGATAGACAAATAGTCGTCGCCCGTACCTCCATCTACCGTTTGAGTCACTAAAACATCAGGGGTAACAGATGGGGCGCTCAAATGGAATGAGTCGTTGTCACTCCCTCCTTTAAGGGTGTTGTTGCCAGTAGCACTGTAAGCATAAAGTTGATCGTTCCCCAAGCCACCGTCTAAAAGGTTATTTCCAGAAGAGGAAGAAATATCCAACACATCATCCCCAGTTCCTCCCTTAAGGGTGTTGTCGCCACTGGTGTTAGAAGCATAAAGTCGATCGTCCTCAGAGCCACCCCTTAAAAGGTTATTTCCAGAAGAATGATAAATGTATAGATAATCACTTCCTTCTCCCCCATTAAGGGTGTTGTTGCCAGTGGTATAGGAAGCAGAAAATGCATCATTCTCAGAGCCACCGTCTAAAAAATTTTTCCCAGAAGAATTGTTAATATTAAAATAATCACCTCCAGATCCCCCCTTAAGGGTGTTGTTGCCAGTGGTATAGGAAGCATAAAGTTGATCGTTCCCCAAGCCACCGTCTAGGCTATTATCTCCTTCACCACTATATAAGATGTAATTACCATCTCCTCCAGAGAGGCTATTATTGTTAGTTGTACTGATCATAATGACATCATTAGCATCAGTACCATTAATATTTGCCATAACTTCTATTGACCTAAATTGACTTTTCAGAGGCTTGCTGTTTTAATGCACATAAACTATACCAAGAGTTGACACTTTCGGTATAGTTTATGTCGCGATTGAGAAACACAACTTTTGACTTTGACCAGCCTTTTGACAGGCTGAAAAGGACTTTTTGGCTAACTTACTGACACAATACAGTTGATTAATCTAATCACTATAGTGTTTGTTTAGTTGAGTGTCACTACTTGGAATAGCATTTTTTTACTGTTTATATTTAGTATAAAAATCTTATAATAATTACGTATTTATATCTTGAAAATCGAAATAAGTTACTGATAAATAAGAAAAAAGATTTTTATCATACGTTGTGTACCCAGATGAATCATAAATCTTGGCACAGCCTACATTCTAGTCTAATACAAAGTTAATGGGTATCTCTTGGATAAGTCAAAATTATGCCCTCAGACTGGTAGGTTGAGGGCTACTTACAAAAGTGAAAGATCCTAGCGGAAATTACTTAAATGAGCTATCTATGCGTTAATTGAACCGAATTCGGATTTGATATTACAAATTAGACAACAAAAAAATTAGTTGCGCTTAGTGATAATCCACTGCTGAGTTGCGCGAATTGTACCTGAGTAAAAGTACCACCGCTATCATCTTGGTCAAAAGCCGCACCTGAACTAATGCTAAGTTATCAATATCCTATTATTTAGTACATCTGTTTCAGCAAGTAGGCACAGCTAATTTGGCGTGTTTGTTAACGTAGTCCACAAATAATTGCCTTAGTCGGGGACTCACGCCAGCGTGTTCAAAGAATCCAAAACCCAGATTCTTAGCTCTTGCTAAGGTTTCTTCTGGTGTTAATCCTTCCTGGATAGCGATACTTAAGAGTGCAATTCCAGTCGAGCGCATTCCGGCTGCACAATGCACAACTGCTGGTTTAGGAATTTCTTCGAGTGTTGTGAGGATTTTGGTAATGGCCTCTTCATTCAAGTTTTTTAAATCTACCTTGAGTGGAACATTCTTATAATGCAGCCCTAATGCTTCAGCTACTTTTTGCTCATCCTTGGAAAATCCTAGCTCATCAGGCGATCGCAAATTTAGAACGGACTTAAAACCTTCTTGGATAGCTTGCTCAAGCTGTTTTGGTATAACTTGTCCTGTTGTCGTTAAGTTTTCGTTAATCTGTATGGCGTTAATCACATTTACTCCTTTTGACTTTCTAATGGCTTCCAGCTTGGTAAATAGTCGAATCAGCAAGCTTTGAGAAGTTATTTAAGTAAGCAGTGCAAAATTAGCTAAATATCAAAAGATATTGCTTGATTACTTCAAAATATGCTTTTTGAAGTTGGTTATTTTATTGCTTTATCCATAATATACGGTTTGTCGATAGATTTAGTGGTAATTGGAGCTTATTATGATTTTCACCGATAAAATTATCAGAGCTTATATATCAGCAGTCTGTATTGGTTCTCTGTTACTGGCAGAGGGCAGGTATTGATTTTGGGCTGGCGATTTGCGGAAGCGATGTCTACGACGGACTACGGATGCGAGTCACACAGAAAATTAGACGACAAATTGTTCAGCGAGTTGTGACTCAATTGGAAACTGCTAATATCAGTAAAGCAATTGAAAATTTGGCTAGTTGATCTTGATCTGTTGCGATATCTACGACGGGTGGTTCCTGAGCGCGGTCGTAAAGCCTGCGGCATAGCTACGCTTAGCGCGCAGCGTCTCCGACAGGAGAAGGGCTACGCCTACGCAACTAAAATGTCCATAACATGCCAAAAAGTCAAACAGACATGTAATCTGAATGTCAGTCATGAACCTATGAGCGCTAACGAAATATCTCTTCGACCTGCTCTAGAAACAGATGCGTGGGTGCTGAGTGCAATTCATATTGCTGCTATCAAAGCTCTGCCTGCAACTTTCTACACCGAAAAAGAACTTTTAGCTTGGCGTAATTACCGCGACAAACCGGATGGTTCAAATATCTTGAAGACCATGAAAGTGGAAACTTGCAAAGTTGCAATTAAAGGAGATGTTGTTATAGGTTTTACTAGCTTCATTGTTGATGAACTCATCGGGCTGTATGTCCATCCTAAACATCAAGGGAAAGGGATTGGACGTGCTTTAGTTCAACATTTTTGTGACGAAGCAACCGATCAAGGTATAGATAAGGTAATTACAACTGCTAGTCTTTATGCTGAAGGATTTTATTTACGACTGGGATTTACTGCCATCCAAAAAGCACCTCATTATTTAAGAAAGGGGATAGTTGTCCCAGTTACGAAAATGAGTAAAACATTAGCTACCGCACCGAGATAAATTTAAGTCGATACCAGATTTTCAATAACTTTAAAAGTACTGGTATCAAGATTATTTTTATTTAATTTGCAACAACTTTGGAGACATAACTTATGATGAAAATAAGTACTTGCCAGTATAAATGAATAAAAGCATCCGTTCACCAACTCTCACCCGTATACGTTTGATAGAAGCCGCCTCGCAAGTATTTGCCAGTTTAGGTGTTCAAGGAGCGACTACCCGTGAAATAGCTCGTGTTGCTGGTGTGAATGAGGTGACTTTATTTCGTCACTTTGCTAGCAAAGAACAACTTCTGGGAGCAGTGATCAAAAATGCTTTGGCACTCCAGACCGAAGCCCTTGCATACCCCGAAGCGTGGACACAGGATCTAAAAATTGATTTAAGGCAGTATGCCCATCTTTATAATACTATGCTAGAAGCACAGGAGGACTTAATTCGTACATTTATTGGAGAAGCTAAACGTCATCCTGAAGCAGCTAAACAAGTGATTCAAGAAGCCGCCAAGCCTTTAGGAGAAAAACTGGTCGCTTATTTGCAATCGAGTCAAAAACTAGGCACTGTGAGAGTAGACCTCGATCCATTTCCAGCAGTCGATATGTTTACAGGAATGCTGTTAGCTGGAATGCTATGTCGCAGTGCAAAATTCAACCAAGGTAGCTATAGCTGTGAGGACTATATCGAAACCTGTGTAGATATTTTTGTGCGTGGTATCAGTACCTCTAACAGTTCTCAATGCGGCTGTAAGTTCTGAGCTAAATTAGATAATTTATGCCAATAATATGGCTTAAAAATAGTTGAAATTAGCGTTTGGGGATAATTATTTTTCACAATTTAAAATCTGTTCCCAATTCAATTATTTTATTTAACTTGAAGTTCACAACAGTTATTTATAATTAGTAGTTTCAGTAGAGCCGCCATTAACTAAAAGCGCTTGTTGTTTTGCCAGCACTTGTTTGCGTAACAAGAGCAATTTTCTATCTTTTATACCTTCCGCGATTAATCCATCGACAGTTTTCATGAGATAATCAGCGCAGGAACCCAATTTTCCGGATGCGGTGGCAATGCTATTAACAGCAGTTGTTAATGGTACTTGATGAGCATACCTGGGATGCTGACGGTTAGCAACAAAGGCGATCGCTTTAAATTCTTGCGTACCATCAAATACTCTTACCCAACGGGCAACGTAGACACCAGCTAACATTTCCCGTCGCCAAATCAGCAATAATTCGGATGCTACATCAGCAGCAGCAATTCGATAAACAATACCACGACAACTACCCCCGCGATCAAGTCCTAAGAGTAATCCGGGATTCTCTGGAGTACCGCGACCGAGAATCATCCATGTACAAAAGCACCGATGCCAACCATAAATGATCCCAGCACGGCGCTCGACGTATGTGATTAGGGGATTCCAAATCAAGGAACCGTAAGCAAATATCCAGATATCAGAATTTGGTAGTTGGTGTTGTAGTATTTCATGGAGCGATCGCTGTAACTCATCTTCGCTCAGGGTAGTTAACTTGATTCCAGAGTGTGATGCTTCTAACAGTCTCGTCTGTGCGTTTCCGGCTTCGAGGTCGCTACGACTGAGTGACATAATGTAGATTATTTCCTTTTCTGTAAATATTCAGTAATTTCACTATAACTTTAAAATAAATTAATCATAGTATTGCCTCCTTTTCCGTAGGATTATAGAGTAAGCCTAACTACAGGCAGCAATATCTTGATGATGCTAATCCTCGAAATAAGGAGCAAACTTTGTGGCATCTGCGACAAATCAGTTATTAAAGTTATCAATCCAATATTTACCAACAATTGCCACTAAATTAGCAATTACAACTCTAATAGCAATTCTACCATTACCAGTTAAAGCAGTTACATTAGTCACTAGTCGTGCTGATTTTGGAAGTAATGACGGAATTGATTGGTCAAGTTTGGGTAAAGTGTTCAATCCCTTTGCTCCCGATCCTTCGGCTTTTCTGCCTAACTCCTTTTCATCGGTATCCGAAGGCGGTTTAGCTTTAGGTGTAACTGTACCTCAAGTTAATGATTCTGGTATTACCCCACCTTTTGTTTTTCAAACCTCTTTTATACCTAAAGGTATTCCGACTAACTTCACTGATGGCGATTTTCTTCTCTTCACAGGCTTTAACCCACAAAGTGGTTTTCCTGCCATTGGCAACTCAGGCCCTTTGACGATTAACTTTGATCGTCCTGTTTCCGGTGCTGGTACTCAAATAGCTGTAGATGATATTCTAAAATTCAACGTGTTTGTCTCAGCTTTTGATAGTGTCAATAACTTATTGGGTACTTTCTCTGTACCGGGAACTTCTTCAGTAACATTGGATAATTCAGCATTGTTCGTTGGGATTAGCAGTGAAACTGCTAACATCTCGCGACTGGTTTTCAGCACTTCTGAGTTAAATAGGGCTTTTGCTATCAACAGGGTGAGTATTATTGCAGTTCCTGAACCAAATTATACCTTGGCTATATTAGCTTTCGGTGTTTCATCTGCCATTTTGAAAGTACGCCAACGCAGGTAGAAATTATTGTCTAAACACTTGTAGAGACGGCGATTTATCGCGTATCTTAACCCAAGCGTATTGAGCTTTAATGTTCTTGTCCCGTTGGCCGGATAAGAATTTCGTTGACATTAACGCGCGACGGTTGTGTGACGGCATAAACGATCGCAGCAGCAACGTCTTCGCTATGCAGAGGTGTAATTGCCTTGCGCCGCTCCTCAATACGTTGTTTGGCAACTGGATCGGTAATTTGGTTGTCAATTTCCGTATCCACTAAACCAGGTTCAATAATGGTGACGCGAATGTTGTCCTTGTGGACTTCTTGGCGTAAAGCTTCTGAGAGGGCATTAACGCCCCATTTGGTAGCATTATAAACACCAACACCCGCCCGTGCTGTCCGACCTGCCACTGAGGATATATTGACTATGTGCCCTGATTTTTGCGCCTTCAACAGAGGTAAAACAGCGTGGGTAGAATATAGCAGTCCTAGTACGTTGATGTCGAACGATCGCCGCCAGTCTGAGCTATTTCCCGCTTCAATGGTTCCGAGTAAGGCAATGCCTGCATTATTCACCAGGATATCGACCCTTCCCAATTCTGCATTGGCCTTTGCCACCAAGTTATTTACCTGGTTTTCATCAGTCACATCAGTGACAATGGGCAATGCCTTGCCACCACTAGCTTCAATACGTTCTGCTAATGCCTGAATGCGATCGCCACGCCTAGCAGCCAGTACTACTGTTGCTCCTTCTGCCGCCAATGCGATCGCAGTTGCTTCTCCAATTCCTGCTGAAGCCCCAGTGATAATTGCTACTTGTTCTTTTAATTTACCTGTCATTTATTTAATTCCTTAGTGATTAGTAATTGGTAATTATTAATTGAGATTAGTTATTCTCCCCCTGCTCCCTACGCCCTTCCCCCTGCCTCTTCCCGATCCTCAATACGGATGCGACTGCTGCCCCACAAAGTATTAGGGCTGCGAAGCGAAAAGTTCCTTGGAACCCCGCAACGATCGCATCAGGAGGGGCAACAGAAACATCTGCACCCGCAGACATACTAGCGATTAACGCTCCAAATACTGCCCCGATTAAAGAAACTCCTACTGTGTTTCCTGATGTGCGTGACAAAGATAGTAGCCCAGAAGCAATCCCTAGCCGCTCCCTTGGTACTGCTCCCATAACAGTGCTGTTGTTGGGCGATTGGAATAAACCCAGTCCAATGCCGTAAATAAAATAGCGTGACACATAGCCTAGCTCAGTAATTTGGGCATCAAAGGTGCTAATGCCCAAACAGCCACCTATCATCAACCCCAGTCCAATTGGGCTGATTAGTCGAGCGCCAAAGCGGTCTGAAAGTATTCCTCCTAATGGGGCAATTAACCCACTAAGTACAGGTGACACGGCTAGTAGCAGCCCCACTTTTACCGTCGGATAATGCTTGACGCTCTCTAGAAAGAAAGGGACAATGAGTAGCGAACCGCCGATAACAATGAATGCTAGCCAGCCACTTAGCAAACCCATACTCAACTGAAGATTGCGAAACAGGTGTAGTTCTAGTAGCGGCTCCTTTATAACCGCTTCAACTACCAAAAAAATTATGAAACTTAAGGTAGCGATCGCTAATAATACTAGTGCATTGGTACTGCCAAAGCCCTGACTTTGCCCCAGCGTCATACCCAGACCAAAACTACCCAGAGTCAACAAAGCCAATACAGCTCCAAAAAAGTCAAATTTCTGTTTACCCTGAATGCGTACAGAAGGTGGCACTACCCGAGCTATCAAGAAACTAGCGATAATCCCCAACGGTACATTGATGAAGAATATACTATGCCAGCCTGATAAGCTTAGGAGCAGCCCCCCTGCGGAAGGGCCAAAAGCAATTCCCAGTGATACAACACTACCGATAACGCCAACAGCACGACCTCGCTCCGAAGATGGAAAAATTTCTGTAATGATTGCCAAACCAAGCCCAGAGATGAACACAGCACCCAGTCCTTGAAGTGCGCGAAAGGCAATCAACCACTCAATACTAGGTGCAAAACCACACAACAGCGAACTAAAAGTAAACAGAACAAGTCCCCCCTGATATAAGGACTTCTTGCCCCACATATCTCCCAAGCGGGTTGCCCCCAAAACTAAACCGGAACTGACCAACTGGTAACTCAATACAGCCCATTGGGTCGTCGGAAAACTGGTGCCAAAGGCTTGCACTAATGTGGGTAGAGCAACATTGATGATGCCCACATCAAGGGTAGACATAAACACCCCAAGTCCGACACCGAGTAAAACCCAATTTTTCTGAGCGTCTGACAAAGCCAGAGGTTGTGTTTCCAATTCTGCCAAGGTTTAGCCTCCGCCTTTGACTTTACGGTTATGAATAGTTTGCATACGTATATTCATTATCCTCACTATCTGTTCACTGCGATCGCTTGGTTGCTCAAAAATACTCTGGATAAATTGCCAAATTCAGGTTTATTTCAGGCATTATTTTCTCAATCAGCAACACTGGCTTTTCTACTTGTCATATATTTTGGTAAATTACTTAGATACTTTTAACTCCAAGCTCCTTCGGCTATATCAACAATAGTATTTAGTAAAATACGGTAACTCGATATATTCACTGTATTTTATACTAGTTAGCAAACTATCATAGACACCTCTAAGAAGCAAGTCCTAGAGGTTTTCGTATAAGCAATGACTCAAAAAGCTGCCTTATCTCGATTTGCCCTAGCATTTATTGCAGGCTTTGTGTCTGTTTTGCTATTTCACCAAGGTATGTTGGCGTTGCTACATACACTGAATTTCACGCCTCGCACTCCTTATCCAACTGCACCAACACAACCATTTGGAATCCCGCAAATTTGGTCAAGTGCATTCTGGGGAGGAATTTGGGGAATGATTTGGGTAGCAATCGCGCCTCGTTTTCAAAATAATAAAAGCTATTGGTTAGCAGCATTGGTATTTGGTGCAATTGTCCCAACGCTAGTAGCTTGGTTTGTGGTCGCACCAATCAAGGGTCAGCCCATCGCTGGAGGCTGGAAACTTGTGGGAATAGTCACAGGTTTATTAGTTAATGGTGCTTGGGGAATAGGAACCGCCGGGTTGCTGAGATTATTCTCTAGAAAGCAATTGTTCAATAGCTAGATTTTTTAAGACTTCTACCAGTTTCTGAAGAGACTCGCCGTTTATTCAGCAAGTCAATAAAGTTATTCCCCAGACGTTCCCGGCTCAATCCGCGCCCCAAGCTGAAGAACTCGTCCGAGATCATCAGCGTTTCGCCAAGTTTCAACTATCTTCCCGTCAACAATCCAATGAATGAACATAGCCGTGAACGTCTGCTCTCTACCATGACTAGGTATTCCAAAGAAACTTTCCTGAGTGCAGGTATTAGTTGCACGCACCACAACTTTGTCACCTTCAGCAATTACGTCTTCAATTGTCCATTTCTGCTCGATAGCCCCAAATGAGCCAAAGAGTTTACGTACTCCATCCGGCCCTGGAGGAAGCCCAGGTAAAGCACCGTGCATCCTCCAAGTTGGGGCGGTCATCTCGCAGATATCTTCAATTCGATGCTCGCTAATGAGTTCAATCCAGCGTCGAGCAATTAATTTATTGTCTTCAACATTAGACATTGCTACTCCTTTTTGCTTAAAACTAAAAATAATATTTACTTATCAGTGATTAATTCTGGGCTGATGCAAGTTCAAAAATAAATTTTTGCTCCGTGCATTATTGCTAATTTTTTGAAAGACAGGCACTCCCGCTTTGGGCAGCCCCAAATATTATTGCATTTTAGACAGCATCCCAAACGCTCTCATTACTGGTACACTGCCACCTACTTTAATCGAATGTCTTAACGCACAGGACATTTTTGGGAAAAAGCAAGTCTACAGCATGGGTTTTGACGATGCAGACAAACAACGAGTAATATTAGTATCATCCAAACTAAGCAAAATCCCTTGCTCCTTGCCCCAGTATAAAGTGTAAAGATGTGTATACTAATAATGATTCGAGAATAATAGCTCAGAAAATAACGAGAATATTATTTGCGTTACTCAGTCATTGCAAGAGACAAAGGATTTATCAAAATGGATTCCTTCGGTATCTACACCCTGGCTAATGATGTGGTGTTTGACCAACTAGTAGCTTTGCTAAACAGTATTGAGGTGAATGTTAGCGCAGATATTCCTATTTGTATAATTCCATATAATGATCAAATAGATTTAGTTAGGAAAGAAATTAATAATCGAAAAAATGTAATCTTATTTGATGATTGGGACGTAATTCAATACTGGGAAGAATTTGCTCATCAGGTTTGGGCAGCACATCCAAGGGAAAAAGAGACAAAATTATCACGTCCTAGTTGGTACAAAAGTCATTTACAAAGAAAGTTTGTTGCCTTTGAGGGTATTTTTGATAAATTCGTATTTTATGATGGTGATAGTTTGGCAATGAAGCCACTCAATAATGTAATTGACAAGCTAGAAACATCAGATTTTGTTTTTGATGATTGGGAACACCTTAAGGATAGGTCTGTTGCAGCGTTAAATATTTCAGTTATAGAGAAAACTGGGCTGTATACAGAAGCAGATATACGTCCTCAACTGCATTGTTCTAGTTTCTTTGGCTCTAAACGAGGATTGTTTACTGTTAAAGATATTGAGATAATGAAGGAGCGATTAATTACCCAAAAAGAAGTTGAGTGGATTAATGGACATGGATGGTGGGATGATTCTTTTTTGTTTAACTATATGACCTTGCGCTGCGATCGCCCACTTTTTAACTTTACACTTAGCCCCAATGGTGAAGATAGAACAGGTAACTGTGCTAATGCAGATCCCTTTGTCAATATTAATAACGTTCTTTATAATCAAGATGGCTTAAAACCAATTCATCGTATCCATTATATGAGCTATTCTTCTCGTGATTTTGCCCAGTTATCTCAAGGACAAGATGTCAATATATGTTATGGAGATGAATTTTTGCACTATCGCTTTCTTAAAGAACCAGAACAAAGACCAAAACAGCTTAAACCAGCAAGTATAATTACTAAAACTAATAATCTCTTTAACAAAACAATGAATAAAATTCAAAGAACTCTCCGTTAAATATAGCTTTATTGGTGACGCGTTAAATTAGTATTCTATTTTCTATATTTTCTAGTTACTAGTATAAAATATGCCTAAAATTACTGTTTGCGTTCCTACTTTTAATCGTGTTCATCTTCTTCCTTATGCCATTGACAGTGTACTGAATCAGTCTGAGCAAGACTTTGAGCTAATTGTTTGTGATGATGGTTCTAGCGATCGCACACCTGAGTTAATGTCACAGTATACAGACCACCGGATTAAATATATCCGTCATCTGCAAAATATTGGTAAAAGTAATAATATGCGCTCTGGCTTTGATGCTGCCAATGGTGAATATTTTATTAAATTTGATGATGATGATCGACTCACACCCGATTTTCTCGCAAGTACCGCAGCGATTCTTGCTCAAGACTCTAGCATTGATTTTGTTGGTACAGACCATTGGATAATTGATATTAACAATGTGCGTGATGAGGCAAAAACTCAAGAAAATACTCATCGCTGGGGTAGAAAGAATTTACCAGCAGGTGTTGTAGATAATTTGTTGGAAGTTGTATTTGTTAACCAAAGCTTTCAAGTTGGCGCAACATTATTTCGCCGCAAAACCTTGCAAGAATTAGGATATATGCAGCCAAATATGCAAAACTGTGAGGATAATGATTTATTTGTGCGTTTAGCTTTGGCGGGAAAAAAGGGTTATTATTTACCAAAATTATTGATGGAATATCGCACTCATGCAGAACAGCAAGGTATAAATAGAGCCATTCCTTATTTGTTTGATAAAATGCGGTATTTAGAAAGTTATAAGTTTGATTCTGAAACAATAGAGACAATCAGGAAAAATCGTTTAACTGAAACGCAGTTATTATTAGGTTTGCGTTTAATTGAAAAGGGTGAAACGCAAAAAGGCAGAGAGCTAGTTTTGGCAGGACAGTCTTTTTCAACTCCTAAAGCTTGGACTGGTTTAGGATTATCATTGTTACCCGTTGGGTTGCGAGGTAAAGCGTTTAATGCACTGCGACAGGTGCGGGGTTAAACATTGACATATTGCAATATGGTTCAGTTAGAGCCAAAAATATTAACCTGCGTAGGTTGGGTTGAGGAACGAAACCCAACATTAAGCTTTAATTGTTGGGTTTCACTTCGCTCAACCCAACCTACGATTCTAATAACTTCTTGACCACTCATCAATAATAGTCAAAATTGTTTTATCACCCAAGTTTTTAACAGATTTTACTACATCACGGTAATCTTCAAATTTTTGCTTTGGCTTTTTATGTCGAGCATCTTCTATAGCTTTAGCAAGTTTTTCTGCTCCAGAAATTCTAGAGCGTTGTAATTTTATAGATAATTCATCTTTATCCAAAGAATTCAATAAACTAAGTGGATTATTTTGTTCACCCTTTTGGGGAATAAGGTTTTCAAGTTGCTTGAACTGATTCTCTATTCTCTGTCTTTCTTGTATAAATTCTGACTTAAATTCATTGAATTGCTTCTCAAGACGTAATTCTAAATTTGTCAGACGTGGTTCTAACTTTGTTGTTTCTGGCTGTGGTGCTACAGGTTTAGTAGAAGAATCAATTCCTTTGAGAGATGCAACTTGCTTTAAAACTAAATTTTCTAATTTTGGGGCAATGACAAAGGCATTAACCATTTCAGCTTGCCGAGGATTTTTTTCTCGTGCCCTGACAGCAGCATAGTATTCAAAATGTCCATCAATTACCGTATAACTCTCTACTCCTGTCACTTTCACAACTAATGGTCTGATAATTCCTCCTGTTTCTATAATTATGTCTGCGAGATTTTCCAAATCAGTCTCTGAAAAATTTGATCGAGGTTCATTAGAAGTAATACTTTTTACATCTACTAAAGAGAAATTCATCATTTATTTAACCCTATTCCTGTTAATACTTCGTCTGCTAGGATTTCAAATTCCATAGCAGATTTTTGAGCATCTGATTTTAATTCTTCTGCATATTTCATAACAGATTTTGGATCAGGATATTCTAAATCTCCAACTGTTATAGTCTGATTCATACATTCTGATAGCACAGTTCTATCATAAATTACTGCTTCCATCAAAGGCAGATTGTAACGTTCTAAAATTACGCTTCTTTGCTTAGGAAAAGTATATTGTAAAAATTTAGAATTAGTAGAGATTTTTGAAGCCAAGATACCCATTAATATAATGTCTTGTTTTCCTATCATTTCTCTAAATTCATTAACTTCTATAATAAAGTTTTTAACACTTAACAACCCCTGGTTTGCAAATGGCTTTAAATCTGAAGGTATTATCAGGTAATCAGCAGCTACAAGTGCAACTTTCGCATATAAATCTCTGGATGGAGGCGTATCGATAATAACAATGTCATATTCTTGCTCTACTTTTTTTAATTTCGTAACTAATCTAGTTTTACTAGCATCAATTTGATTAAGTTTATACTGACCTTCTATTAAATTAATATGTGCAGGAATAACATCCAATTCAGGGTTGTTAAAGTAATGTGATTTTCGAGTAACATCGGGTATTAAGTAAAAATCCCCTGATTCTAATAAATGATAAATGTTAGAATCTCGTAAGTCATCTTCTTCGTCAAATTGAAATTTTATTAATCCTGTAGCAAAAGTAGTATTTGCTTGAGAATCTATATCAATCAAAAGAACCCTTTTACCTTTTTTACGTAATGCTGCTGCCAGGTTGACTGCAACAGTAGTCTTTCCAACGCCGCCTTTATTGTGGTAGATTGCAATCGTTTTCATTGAATGTTGCCTGTTTGTTTCAAAATTTGAATTATTTTCTATCTGAATTTTTGATTTATCTACTAGCTGTCCTTCTTTCAAGCTTTCTCTACCAATTAGAGTTTTAATTTCATTTATCTTTATCTCAACTTCTTTCCCAGAGCATTGAAATATTAACTGAATATCAGCCTGTAATTTTTGATAAATTCTAATCTCTTTGCCATTAGTCAGCAATCCATACCTGACATTCAAGCTGGTCAAATAATGCCTGAGTCGGGGGACATGATTATTTAAGTTTTGTTTGGGATGCTTTGCCTCCATGACGACACTCAAGGGTGAGTTGGCATCTAAGACAAAGGGAATCACCTGTGCAGCAAATGCTAAGAAATCTAAGCGGATGCTACCAACTGCAACTTCTTGATGCCAGGTGTCAGGAGTATAACCTAGCTGTGGTAGCAAATATTGCACTATGAGTTTGCTTTCAACTTCGCTTTCGTTACGGCACAGCTCAGGATTAAAAGGCAATATTTCTCTACCTCTAAATAATTATTGGACTTCGGGCAAAACCTCATATTTGCTAGATTATGGCATAGCCTTAATTATATTGAGTGATAGAAATCACTTATAAAATCTAAAAAACTATCATAAAATTAGTACTTCTGCTGATAAAGTAACCAATTTTGACAGCTAGCTATATTCAAAATTAACAGGCTACGTATGTATTTCCCCACTATCCCTGTAAATGGGTAGAATCAAAGTGTTTACCTATTTGCCCTAAAGGTTTTGGCTACTGTATCTTGTCCCCACTGCCATCAACTCGTTGATAGTCAAGCTATTAGTTGTCCCTATTGCCGGACTACACTCAAAGCTTACGGTCATCCCGGTATTCCATTGCACCGCGCTACTGGGGATGGGTATCTGTGCGACACCTGCACCTATCACGCTGATGATACTTGCAATTTTCCTCAGCGTCCCTACGCCAAAGACTGTACTCTCTACCAAAATATTGAACAGACAAAATTAGAGTTGGAACAGCAGCGTTACACTAACAGTTTTGCCGTAACTCTGAAAACTTGGGTAAAACGCAATCAAGCTTTGCTGTTGCTATTAGGTTTATTATTGGTCTGTTTGTTGTTCGTGATATTAAGGTCTTGATTAGTGTTTAGGGACTTGCGTGAAAATAAAGTACCAGTAAACCGAGTTTCGACTTACCTCGGCTCCGCTCGGCACGAGTCGCTCAACTCTCGATGGCTGAGGGTTGAGCGCGGTCGGAATCCGTCTGGTTGGCCCTTACTGGGGAACGGGGAATGGGGGAGATAAGGGAGAAAGAATAACTATGTAATGGCCAATGCCCAATCCCTAAACTTTAGACCGTGGTGATTGTGGATGCTTCAGTAATAGCTTCAACTTGTATTGATGGCGCTTTTTCCTCAAAGGCGGCTAAGTCAAACCAGAAAGTTGTGCCAATGCCAACTTCACTCACTAGATGGACTTTACTACGATGTCTGTCGATGATATTTCTGACAATCGATAATCCTAAACCTGTGCCTTCTAAGGTGTGAACTCGGTTTTCTACGCGAAAGAAGCGTTCAAAAATTGAGTGCTGGTCTTCTGTAGCAATGCCAATTCCAGTATCGGAAATTTCAATCCGCACTGGAGAAGATTGGCTGTAATTGGGTTTGAAATCTAGTTGGTAAGCGCGGATTGCTACTTTACCACCAGCTTTGGTAAATTTGAGGGCATTACCAATTAGGTTGCCAAAAACTTGTACTAACAGATCGTAATTACCCATTACCAGGGGTAAATTAGCAGCAACTTCCTGAAGAAGTTCAACACCTTTATCTTTTGCATTGAGTTGGTAAGTACGCAATGTTTGCTCGATCGCTTGAGCTAGATCCACTCCATCGAAGTTATACTGACGGCCAGATTCGAGTTTTGATAAATCTAATACATCGTTAACTAGGCGGGTTAGGCGATCGGTTTCATGGTTAACTGTTTGCAAAAACTCTTGCCGTTCTTCTAATCCTAAATCTTCGCCGTAGTCATGCAGGGTTTCAATATAGGTTTTGATGTTAAATAAAGGCGTTCGCAGTTCGTGAGAGACGTTGCTGATAAATTGACTTTTTGCATCGTTTAATTCCACCTCACGGGTTATGTCTTGGACAGTAATCGCAATACCTTTGATGCTTTCTCTTTGCACGTTGAGTACTGTAGTCAAGAGAATACGGATTGTTCGAGGGGTGGGTTGGTTAAGAAAAATGCGGAATTCGGCACTTTCACATTCGCCGGCTGCCATTTCATACAATGGGCCACTGATTTCCATTTGTACTGCTGACGGTAAGTGATGCAACACATTGCAGCCGACCACATCAGCCGTTTCCCAGCCAAAAATTCGCCGCGCTGTGGGGTTGACTAATATCACCTGCATGTTGTTATCAATCAACACAGCACCATCTGCGATCGTGGAAACTAGGGTTTCTAGCTTGGCTTTTTCGGCTGTCAGTTCTTCAATATTCTGTTCTTCATAGCGTTCTAATCGCTCTGCCATCTCATTAAAGCTTAAAATTAACTCCCCTAGTTCGCCCCCTAAAGGTAAATCAATCCGCTGCTTGAAATTCCCGGTAGCAATTTCCTTTACCCCCACCAGGAGTTCTTTTATTGGTTTAGTGATGGTCAAAGCGTTTATTACTCCTGCCAAAATCACCATTACCCAAATTGTGATAAAAACGGCAATGGTGACATCGCGGGTAAAATTGGTGGAGATAACAGCAGTCTGATTGGGGTTGATACCGATCGCTAATACACCTAAGTATTTCTTATTAACGATCAGAGGAATAAATACATCGGTAACAACTCCATCTGGGGTCATGTGTTGCCGCACCATCGGCTTTTCCCCATCACCAGGGTAATCTTCTGGCAGTTGTATTCGCCGTTTAATGGTGAGAGAATTTTCTACCTCGGCTTCCCAAAAAGGTATGCCAAAAAAGATTTCCCCGGTTTCATCAGCGTAAAGCATATAACGCACGCTAGAGGTGCTGCTGTAGAAGCGTTGAGAAAATTGGGCAACCTCCGTGAGATTATTGTCAGCCACGAGGGGGGCAACATTGGCAGCAAGCAGCAAACCCAAGTCACGCCCGAAGCGGGTGTCATTCATCCGCGCGTCCTGCTGGATTGTATTCACAGCCCAGAAGGTCAAACCACTCATCACCAAGGAAACCACCAATGTAGCCACAGCCAGCAACTTAGTCTGGAGGGTAAACTCAGACCACCAACTTGCGATCGCATGTCGAATTGTTTTTAACAGAGTTAGCATCTTAAATAAAGTTGTTAGTAGTCTTTGTTATAAAGCCCAACAACTAAAAAATTAACAGTTAATTTGACAAACATGTTAGGGAAGGGGGAATAGGGGAGTTTCAGAGGATATCCCTGTTAAGCTTGTCTTAACGAATTTACCTCATTTGGGCGATCGGAGTTGATATCCAATTGAGGATTAAGGCGTTAAACCCCATTTTTTTATATTGGTTACGCACAGGTGAGTAGTCTAACAAAAATCCCACCTGTTGGGATTTTGAGCGAGTTACCCGACTGAAGTTAGCGGCGGCTAGGAAACTGCTCGCACTTTTTTATAGCTATCAAAAGCCTCTGTTTCTATCCCCTGGATGTAATATTGGTTAGAATCAAAGGCTCCATGCGTGGCGATCATCATGGCATGAATCAATGCCTTTGCTTTCAGAAGTGTTTCTTGAAACTCCATTTCAGGATCAGAAAGCGCCACAATGCCGCCGCCAACGCCAATTGAGGTTTCCTCTGGAGTCAGCACAGCAGTACGAATGACAATATTCAAATCAGCCGAACCATTCAATCCCAAAAAGCCGATCGCTCCTGAGTAAACTCCCCGTGCTTCTTGCTCTAATCGATCGATAATCTCAAGGGTTCTGAGTTTGGGAGCGCCTGTCATCGAACCGCCGGGAAAGGCGTTGCGAATGCAGTCTGTGGCGCTCATATCAGCGCGTAAATGACCGCGAATAGTCGTCACCAGTTGATGTACCGTAGCATAGGTTTCCACATCCATCAATTTGGGAACATGGACAGTACCGACTGCACAAACCCGTCCTAAATCATTGCGAAGCAAATCCACAATCATCAGATTTTCAGCCCGATCTTTTTCACTGTTCCGCAATTTTTCACGCAGGATAAAATCTTCGTTGGGTGTTTTTCCTCGTGGTAGCGTTCCCTTAATGGGCTTTGTTTCCACCCAGCCTTGACAATCAATGTGCAGAAATCGCTCTGGAGATGAGCAAGCGATCGCCAAATCACCAAAGCGCAAAAATGCAGAGTATGGAGCAGGATTGATGCGGCGTAATGAACGATAGAACACTAGGGGATCGGGTGTTGTGTCTGTGTGAATCTTGTTTGTTAAACAAACTTGATAAGTTTCTCCTTCGTGAATTTCTTGCAAACACATCTGAATATTATCAAGATAAGTCTTTTCAGACCGACTTAAGCGGAAAATAACAGGTGTCTTAACTTCTGGTGGAACAATAGGCGATAGGGGAAGAAGATGGTCAATCTGGTGTTTTGTCCATTCAAACCAGGCTTCTGCTAAGTCGTATTGTCCGTGCTGAATTAGGCAAAGCAGATAGAGGGTTTGCTCCTGGTGATCGATTGCAATCATTCGATCAGCTAACAGAAACATAGCATCAGGTAAGCTAGAGGCGTGATTTAATTTAGATCCGCACTCTGCCTTTAGTTCATAGCCAAAGTAACCTACAAACCCGCAGTTGAAATCGAAGGGTAAATCATCAGATGGGCAATGTCGCCGTTCAATTTCATGCTGGAGATATTCAAAAATCCCCTTTGTCTTACAGCTTATGTTATCAGACTGTGTAATTGTGAGTTCCTGCGTTAGCGAAGCGCTGCCGTCTACGGCAGATCGCGTCTGATAGCGAATTAGCAGACTGTTTTCGCCACCGCTATCTCCCATAAAGGAAAAGCGAGAAAGACCAGATTCAACCAGACTGCTATCTAGCCAGAAGGTATTTGGTGATTTGCCAAACAAATGCACAAACATTTGCTCGGTATCGGGATACAGATTCAGCTTCTGCGTACAAAGTTGAAATTCCTGTTGCTGTTTTTGGGAAGAAGAACTTGGAGGTATGGGAGCAGCACCACTATCTCCTACCCAATAGTGTTTTCTCGGACTATTGCCTCGCTCTTGGGCAAATTTTAGGGTAATCTCTCTAAAATTCTCAAATAAGGTTTGTCCATACTGAGTACAGATTGACTCTGGATGAAACTGCACACCCCATAGCGGCAAAGATTGATGGCGCATTCCCATCACCAGATTGTCCTCTGTCCACGCTACTTTTTCTAAACAGTCTGGTAGGTCATTTGCAACCAGCAAAGAATGGTAGCGCACAACAGAGAAAGGGGAAGGAATTCCCGCAAATAAATCAGTACCACTGTGATAAACTTCACTGATCCGACCATGCTGAACTTCGGGTGCATGAATAACTTTTCCTCCATACTCATTACCAAGTCCTTGATGTCCAAGACAAACACCTAGAAGTGGCACTTGGGTATTTTGAATAGCTTGACTACAGATCCCAAAATCTTTTAGATTTTCAGGACGACCTGGCCCTGGTGAAATCACAATGTTGTCAAATTCCCAATTTTGCAGTTCATCCCATGCAAATTGATCGTTGTAAATCACAGTGGGATACTCTGCATTTACTTCTGCAATTAATTGGTAAAGATTAAAAGTATAAGAGTCATAATTGTCAATAATTAGGGTTTTCATCTTGGAAGTTTCGGTGTTGTTATGCTTGTTGGTCTATACACTGGCACAAAGACAAATACAAGCAGCTTTATTCAAGTCTAAATCAACGTTAAAAATCAGTTTATTTACCTAACTAAGTGACCAGGTTTTCGCTGGATATTTCAATGCTTTTAGTGGATTTGTTTAATGTTATTTAATACCCAAATACAGATTTTAGTTGCAATGAAATAGAGATTTTATCTTAATGTTTTGACGAAATATTACTTACGTTACTATAACTATGTCACCTAAATATTTTCTGTATTTCTTATACTATTAATTAATTGACTTTTTATTCATTGGCTAATCAATTTAATTGTTCTGCTATTTTATTCCATTACAATTGTAGACAATTTTAGCATTGTAAAGTGATGCTCTCTCTAACCTACGTAAGATTAAAACCCCTAGCCAATAGCTGAATTAGACAGCGATTAACTAGGGGTTTTGATCGTTGGGAAACTGGCAAAAGTCTAAATTGAATAAGACACAGGGAAGGATTTCGCATCCTTTGGCTTGACATATATACGCTGTTTCGGTTCTAACTCTAAGTCATTAAAGCGATCGCGCGTTAAATGGGCCATCACCACTTGCCCATCATCGAAAGTTAATTCTACCTGAATTTCCCAACCTAAATGTATCAATCGGCTCACTGTTGCAGGTGTAGTGGCACCGTTAGCAGCCTTTTCTAAAATCACATCTTGCGGGCGCAAAAATACTTGTGGATGTGGCGCATCAAACCCGCTACTTTGAAAAATCTTCGAGTTGCTGGGTAATACATTTACCGGGCCGATGAAGCTCATCACAAATGCGGTGGCAGGATTATCATAAATTTCCGATGGTGTCCCCACCTGTTCCACGCGCCCTTTATTCATGACCACAACTTCATCGGAAACTTCCATTGCTTCCTCTTGGTCGTGGGTGACAAAAACCGTGGTAACATGAACCTCATCATGGAGGCGGCGTAACCATGCCCGTAAATCTTTGCGGACTTTAGCATCAAGTGCGCCAAAGGGTTCATCTAGAAGTAATACTTCAGGTTCTACTGCTAATGCCCTTGCTAAGGCTACCCGTTGTCTTTGACCACCAGAAAGTTGTGATGGATAGCGATCGCCTAATCCACTCAATTGCACCAACTCTAGTAATTGTTCTACCTTTCCTTTAATCTTCTTTGGCTGTGCCTTACGAATTTCTAAGCCAAAAGCAATATTCTGCCTGACAGTCAAATGCTTAAATAGGGCATAGTGCTGAAATACAAAGCCAATATTGCGCTGCTGCACGCTTTGGTATGTAGCATCCTTACCAGTAAGCAGGATTTTGCCGCTATCTGGCATTTCTAAACCTGAAATTAACCGTAGTAGCGTAGATTTACCCGACCCCGACGGCCCAAGCAACGCAACTAGCGAACCACTCTTAATTTCCAGGCTAACCTCATCAACAGCCTTGAAACTCCCGAATTGTTTGGAGACATTCTCAACTACTATGCCCACTGCTGCTATACCTCTGCAACTAAATCTACAGATCCTTGGTAGGATTACTGTGTCTTACATATACCATACATAATTATTTTTAGATGAACAAGATTTAGCTACCGCAACTGCCACAGTCGAGGAAGCTACAATCAGCGCCACTGCAATCAAGAAAACCACAATCCGGGGGACTACAATCAGGAGTCATGTTAAGTATCTCGGCACAATTGCAGCCCAAATCAGCACAATCAAAACATTCAGTATTGTTGCTGTTAACAAATGAGGATGTTTGACCAACTTTACCAGATGCTTGTTTTCGTTGCTGTGTTTCTGCTTCTTCCTCTGTGGATTCTTCTGAATTCTCGATTGACATAGACATATAGCGGAAAGCTACTGCGCTTTTACGCAAAATATGGTTAGCTTCTTTACAAGCTTGAAATCGTTTACGAGAATTGACAAATGCTACTTTTAACCCTTCCTTAGCAATTACCCGCTTGAAGTACCCAGAGCATGATTCGCCGCCATATAGTATTCTGTGGGCACAAGCAAAACCTTTGTGTGGGGAAATGTACTTTTGATATCCGGTAATTGCGGCGACACTAACTTGTCTAGCAAAAGAATCGAACAACGAAATCTGCATATTTTGGGACTGGGGATTGGGGACTGGGGACTAGGCAATATTCTTCATTCTTCCCAATTCCCAATGCCCAATGCCCCATTCCCAATACCCTATTCCCAATCTCAATTCGTATCGAAACATTAAGGAATATTGCATTTAAGCAGAAACCTAGAGGAAAAGCGCCAAATCACTAGAAAGACCGTGGTAGTATGCTCTCGGTAAATGTGAAGATTTGGGAGAAAGACCTTTGACACTACGGGTTGCTGTTATTGGGTCAGGCCCTGCTGGTTCATCTGCCGCTGAAACACTGGCAGCCTCTGGGATTGAAACCTACCTATTTGAGCGGAAGCTAGACAATGCAAAGCCTTGTGGGGGCGCAATTCCCCTATGTATGGTGAGTGAATTTGACTTACCACCAGAGATTATCGATCGCCGGGTACGGAAGATGAAAATGATTTCACCTTCTAATCGGGAAGTTGATATCAATCTGGTAAATGAAGATGAATATATAGGAATGTGCCGCCGGGAAGTGCTGGATGGCTTTTTGCGCGATCGCGCGGCAAAATTAGGCGCAAATTTAATTAATGCCACTGTTCATAAACTTGATATACCAGGAAACAATACTGATCCCTATACCATCCATTACGTTGACCATACAGAAGGTATTTCACAGGGGATTGCTAAAACCCTGAAGGTGGATTTAATCATTGGGGCAGATGGGGCTAATTCTCGCGTTGCCAAAGAAATGGACGCTGGGGATTACAATTATGCGATCGCTTTCCAAGAGCGAATTCGCTTACCCGAAGACAAAATGGCCTACTATAACGACCTCGCCGAAATGTATGTCGGTGATGACGTTTCGACCGATTTCTACGCTTGGGTTTTCCCCAAATATGACCACGTAGCTGTCGGTACTGGCACAATGCACATCAACAAAGCCAGCATCAAACAGTTACAAGCTGGTATCCGCGCCCGTGCTTCCGAAAAATTGGCAGGCGGTAAAATCATCAAAGTCGAAGCCCACCCCATTCCTGAACATCCCCGTCCCCGTCGTGTCGTTGGTCGCATCGCTTTGGTGGGAGATGCTGCTGGTTACGTTACCAAATCCTCTGGCGAAGGTATTTATTTTGCCGCTAAATCTGGGCGGATGTGTGCCGAAACCATTGTAGAAGCATCTAACAGTGGTAGCCGTATTCCTACAGAAGGCGACCTCAAGGTTTACCTGAAGCGTTGGGATAAAAGATACGGACTCACCTACAAGGTGCTGGACATTCTGCAAAGCGTGTTCTATCGTTCCGACGCTACCCGCGAAGCGTTTGTGGAAATGTGTGATGACCTCGATGTACAACGGCTAACATTCGATAGCTATCTGTATAAAACGGTTGTCCCAGCTAATCCCATCACCCAATTGAAGATTACTGCCAAAACCATTGGTAGTCTAATTCGGGGTAATGCCCTTGCACCTTAATTGAGGGCAAAGGACTGGGAATTCCAACAAATAAATTACTCAATTTTGTGGGGTGGATATCTTGCACGCTGATTAATCAGGGAGAGCAAGATGCTTACCCCACAATATATATTTTTATCCATGTCGTAGGGGCAATTGATGAATTGCCCCTACGACATAGTTTTTCAAATAGGTCTTTCAATGTGACTTATAAAATCTCTTATTTTTTCTCAGCGATCTCTGTGCCTCTGCGGTTTAAAAGTTTTTTAACCACAGAGGCAAGGCAGCTCGGTCTTCTCCCAAAGGGAGAGGCTAGCGCCTTTCCTTTGGAACGCTACGCGAACGCGGAGCGTCTCGTAGAGAAGGGGGTTTCCCCCATGAGCGACTGCCGCGCAGAGGACACAGAGTAAAGAGCTTAAAATCATCAGATACACTTCATTTAGCGACTTGCAAAAAATAAATTATCCCAAATTATTGACCACTCATAGTATGGCGTGAACCTGCGATCGCTACCTTCTTACCTTGACGTAAAGCATCTCTAAGTACAGACTGTAGTAGCACCTCAGCAACTCCAGGCTGACTCTTAACCTGCTTAATTGTCACCTGTGTCTGATGTCAGGTGACTGGCATCATCAACCGTGCCAGGAGGCAGAGGTTGACGATCATTGCGATCGCTCCAAGCTTTTAAAGTCAGGTGAGTAACAGGTCTGGCGATTATTGTTAGGGCAATTGTGATAGTTGCCACAAGCACAAGCAGGATAATCTTGAGCCTATTTTTTAACAATTTACACCGTAGGAACGCTGCATAACCAGGATTGAAGGGGCAAAATAGAAAACATGACGATTGAATCCGATTCCTCTAATCTACCAACCCCAGAACCAGTCCCCGAAAACGACTTGCAACCGGATGACTTTGACGGTAGTTCAACTGAGAGAAACCTAACCTCAGAAGTACTCGCGGTGATTGGGTCTTTACAATCTCCGCAACATACAATTGCTTTACAACAAGCCCGTTCTGACTTCAAGCAACCCATTACCAGCCAATTCACAGTTAAGCCAAGGGCATTGCTAATTACTCTAATAGCGATCGCCATCACCTTTATTGGAATTATCCTCAATAACTGGATCGTTGGTATTATCGGAACACTGATAACTTTGCTGTTATCCTTAGCGATATTATTGCCTTGGTTCCAAGAAGTTTTAAACGAGTGGTTTTCACCCCAAGAACGCACCCTGTTTGTGGCCTTTTTGGGGCTAATAATAGCAATCATCGGCTTGATCAGGTTCACAGGTGTGAGCGATCGCTTACTTGCTTTAGGACGCAAAATTAACTGGGACATTGCTGGTAGCCTAGCAGAATGGTTTGGTGCTTTGGGACAAATTCTGATCGCCATCATTGCCGTTTATGTAGCGTGGCGGCAATATGTTATTTCCAAAGACTTGACAATTCAGCAAAACATGCTAACGATTCAGCAAAATATTATCACCCAGCAACAGACAATTGATTCCTATTTCCAAGGCATTTCAGACTTGGTGTTAGATGAAGAAGGATTATTAGAAGATTGGCCCCAAGAAAGAGCGATCGCTGAAGGACGCACTGCGGCAATTTTAAGTAGCGTTGATGGTAGTGGTAAAGCGAAAATTCTCCGCTTTCTCTCACGTTCCAAGTTGTTGTCACCCCTAAAACGCGATCGCCTATTAGGTCGAGCCATTCTCGATGGGACTGGCGGATATGCAGAAGACCGTCTGGAAGGTCTGCGTGTCATCGATTTAGGTGTAATGCTAGCCGCAGCCGACCTTTCTGGCACTGATTTGCGTTGGACTGACCTCAGCGAAGCTAATCTTGTCCGCGCTAATTTGACCGGTTGTGACTTAGTAAAAGCCAACCTCTCCCGCACAATTTTATATAATGCTAATCTTACTGGTGCCGACATCAACGGCATTCGCCTATTCTACGGTTTAGTAGATAAAGCATCACCCCGCAGTCGGACTGAACCCCCAGATTATGAAACCGGCGAACAAACTGGTGCTGTAGTGGAAAATGCCGATTTCAGTAATGTGCAACGGATGTCTGAGTCTGCACGTTGCTACTGTTGTACTTGGGGTGGCGAAAAAACTAGAGCTACTATTCCTGGTGGTTGTGAAGGTATTCCTAATAAGTTGGGAAGATAGTTTTTAGATAAGCCCAAAACACTTGTAGAGACGGCGATTTATCGCGTCTTTAAATAGTAGATAAAAAATTAGTTAGCCGCATTAAAAATCTGTTGTGCAGTTAAATTTAATTGAGGAAATGTAGGTGATAAAATCGCTGTGTTGCCTTGAAAAGGTGTCATTTGATATTCGCCATCAACTAATTCGCATACAAAAATAGTTGGTTGTTTGGGATTCCCGATGAACTTTCTTGCACCCAATGCAGCATAATCAGCAATCCAATATTCGGGAATTCCCATTTCTTCATAATCTCTAAGTTTATTGTAGTAATCATCTCGCCAGTTGCTTGAAACAACTTCTATAACTATTGGAACTGATGCGGCTTGGCTTACTGTTGACTGTTTTTGAAAAAGCGGTTCATTGTCGAGATTATCAAGATTTAGCAGCAACACATCAGGCGAATAAGCGGATTCGGCAGAAGGAATTTGGATAAATGAAGTTTTGGGGATTCCGTAGGGTAAATTAAGACGATCAAACTCCACGGTTAATTTCCGCGACAAAAACGCAACAACTTTTTCATGCGCTCCGGTTGGGGGTGGCATTTCAATAATTACTCCTTTGTGCAATTCATAGCGTTTAGTGTCATTGGGATACCATTCAATAAATTCGTTGAAGGTGAGTAATTTGGGCAACGCTTGAGTCATAATCTTACCTCCATATATGTTTTACTTTATTAGCTTTAAAAAGTGTAAATGTTTATTCCCAAAGAATACGACGTTTTCCTCAATCTCTAACTCTAGCGACCCGCAACAAATATCTGTTCTGCGGTCAGATTCAGGTCTGGAAACGTTTGGGAGATGAGGCGTTCTGTTCCTCTAAACTGTTGTGCTTGATAAATTCCATCAACTAACTGATAAATCGTGATTGTAGGTTCTTTGGATAAGCCAATGTAGCGTTTGCCTCCTAGCCCTAGATAATCCGCGATCCAGTACTCACCAATACCTAAAGCTTCGTAGTCTTCCACTTTCCGAGCATAATCATTCTGCCAATTAGTACTGACAACCTCTACTACTAACTTTACAGACTTGCCTAGTGTAATAACTGGCTCAGTTTTCCATAATGGTTCATTTGCCAAACTAGTCTGATCAAGAATCACAACATCTGGTCTAAAGGCTGAATTTTGACCTAATGGCTTAATTAGGCATTTCATGGGAATAAACCAAGGCAAGTTGAGCAGATCAATTGCTACGTTAAGCTTACGATTAATTAACCCAGCAACCTGTTCATGAAGTCCAGTAGGTTCCAAGTCGATTATTTCTCCGTCAATTAACTCGTAGCGTATATCATCTAGATAGCCAGCAACGAATTCCTCAGAGCCAATATTACCTGTATTAATAGTGGCTGATACCATAGACATTTGTCCTTCCAGGTTCAGTACAAGAGCAGGTATTGCTGCTCTTGATTATTCTAACTATCTTTGATTAGGCAATTGACTAATATGCTTCAAAATCTGAAGTACACTATACAACTCATTGCTCCGGTTATAGACATCAAAAAAACTCTAATCCATAGAACAATATTACTTGCTCTAGTGTGACATTTTCCGCAGCAACAGTTAGAGCCATTATGTTAATTCAATAGTAGAAAAACCTACCAGTTTAGTAATTCTCGCCTTCAGGTAGGGTGAGAATTTCAACGCCATCTTCAGTTACGGCTAAGGTATGTTCACATTGAGCAGAAAGCTTGCGATCGCGCGTTACCGCAGTCCACTTGTCGCTGAGAACTTCGACTTCGTAAGTACCTTCATTAATCATTGGCTCAATAGTAAAAACCATCCCCGGTCTCAGGCGCTTGCCTTTGCCGCGAGTACCATAATGGGGAACATCCGGCGCAGTGTGAAAAATGTTGCTGATGCCGTGTCCAACAAAATCTCGCACTACAGAAAAGCCTTGCCCTTCAGCATACTCTTGAATAGCTGCACCAATATCGCCAATGCGTGCCCCAGGTTTAACTTCAGCAATACCCAGGCGCAAACACTCTTCTGTCACCTCTACCAGCTTTCTCGTTTTTGGGGAAGGAGTGCCAACAAAGAATGTCTTGGATGTATCGCCATGATACCCTTCAACAATGGGCGTTACATCGATATTAATAATGTCACCATCTTTGAGAATCTGCTTGGCGTTGGGAATGCCATGACAAATTACCTCATTGACACTGGTACAAATCGATTTTGGATAACCCTTATAGCCAAGAGGTGCGCTTTTTGCTCCATGCGCTTGCGTCCAACGTTCGGCTTCATCATTTAGTTCTAGAGTGCTAACCCCTGGCTTCACAAACGGTTCGAGATGCTGGAGAAGTTTGGCTGCTAAACGCCCAGCTTGACGCATTTTCTCTATTTCTCGTTGGGATAAAATGACAATTAGTTCAGTTTTCATTAACTTTTATCTAGACAAATTTACATAAACATAGTGAACCCTGTCTGTGCAGCTCTTTGAGCAGCATCAGCAACCTTTAAGGTATACAAACTCTGCTCTGGGGTAACGTACAAAGGAGTGCCATCAAAAAGATGGTCTAACACCATAGCTGTGTCTTTGGCAAACAAACCCCGACGAGGGCCAACCTCTATAGATGTTGTTTCCCCTGGCTGGATGAAAATTCCTGTGTCGCCATCAAAGACTAAACCACCTTTTTCTCCGTGAACTTCAAACTTGCGTTCTGATTGCCAAATACTTTCGCCTTTGCCATATACTACTTGGGCTAAAAGTCCACTGTTAAAGCACAGTTCACTAGTACAAAAACAGGTTTGGTAATATTCCGGTTCTATTTCCCAATATCGCTGATGACAGTTAACAGTAAATACTGTACCAAATAAATCGATGAGGCGATGTAGGCGAGACAGGGCCCCAATTAAGGGAAAACCGAACAACTCGTGGTTATAAGTCCATTTACGGGGTGCAGGATTTTGGGGATTGATGGTGCTGTAGCGAGCATAAAACACTTCACCGACTTTGGCTAAGTTTTGCTTCAAGGCTTGATGCAAACCACCCAAAAGTTCTAAGTGTTCCACGTGCAAGAGTTTTTTTTGTGCTTTGGCTAGGGCAATAAGTTCGTCTGCTTCGACTACATCCAACGAAAGGGGATACTCTATAATTACATGTTTGCCATTGGTAAGTGCTGCACGAGCGATCGCACCATGATCTCGATTAACAGTACAAATCACCACTAGGTCTACATCTTCACGCTCTACTAGCTCTTGCCAAGCACTTAATGCTTTAATCTGGTACTCTCTGACAAAGGCTTCTGTTTTTTCTGCGGTATGACCAACAACCGCCATCAACTGCGATCGCTCATCATGGAGCAATGCTTCAGCCCGGAACTTTGCCGCATACCCAGTACCTACCAAACCTACACGCACTCTTGCTTTTTCCAAAGCTGCTCCTGAATTAGACATAATCATTTTATATAAAAACTTGGCACAAACTCATTATGTAACCTGCTTAAAAATCGGTTTTTGTTAGTCTTAAAATTTTCCGAGTTGTTGCAGGAAGTTTCTTGGTTTCAAACAACCTCTCAAGTTTCTTGATTGTCTTGACAAAAATCCGATCTTATGGATTAAAAATCCTTGCTGCAAATTTAAATAACATCAAATTTAATCATGTTTTCTTAGCTAGAACATAGTTTTTTATTATCACAGCTCAACTAGGGCAGTAAATACATAAATAAAACTTATCGGGATTAAGCAACTAAATTTCATTACTAATCGGGTTCAATTTCGAGTTACATAGTTTAATTTTTCTCGTAGTATCAGAATTGAAGCAAATATAAACTAGCGGCTAATTCTCAAGAACAGCCGCGACCTTTGCCTTAAGATAACTTATACTGCCGTTCACAAAAGAGAGGATTACTCAATGCCAACCTATAAAGTGACACTAATTAACGAGGCTGAAGGGCTGAACACAACTCTTGATGTTGAGGACGATACCTATATTCTAGACGCAGCTGAAGAAGCTGGTATTGACCTGCCCTACTCTTGTCGTGCCGGTGCTTGCTCTACCTGTGCAGGTAAACTCGTATCAGGTACTGTCGATCAAGGCGATCAATCATTCTTAGATGACGATCAAATAGAAGCTGGATATGTACTGACCTGTGTTGCTTACCCAACTTCTAATGTCACAATCGAAACTCACAAAGAAGAAGAACTCTATTAAGAGCAAAACTAAATAGCCAAAAACCTATTTCTATTGGTGATTATAGTTGCTCGAACATTTGGACTGAGTGATCGTCCAAGGTCTCAATGCTGCAAGACTAAGCATCAATTTGTGTGTGCCTCTTAAAGCCACTTTGAAAAAAAGACTGATTTCATGTTGAGCAGGAACACAGTAAATTTAGTGTTCCTGCTTAATTTTTTTAGTATAGAGTTCCACCTCAGCAATTTTGCCTTTTGTTGACTCCTTATTCCTACCTCTAGATAGAGGTAGGAATAAGGAGGTAGAAACTTTTTCTATCTAATTTTGAGTCCTGTATTTTGTACCTCACTCAAAAAGCAAACTGCTGTAAAAAGCGATTAGCTTAGAATTTAATCTCTTTGTTGAGAACTTGAATCTGAGTACCAGGATAATAAAATTGGAGAATTTTAGGACTTGACCAACCTAGTTTTGCTAGATTTTGAGCGCCAGTTTGACTCAAGCCAACTCCATGTCCTAATCCACCACCAATAAAAGCGTATCCCCACAGTTCTGGTTTGCCTTTATTCAGAGGTTCTAGGTAAAAAAACGTACTTGTAGGAGCAGCAAAGGCACTGCGAACTTCGTCTTTGTGGAGAATAAAGGTGCTTTTATCAGTTTTAACCGCGAGTTCAAGGATGCGTCCACTCTCGCTTCGCTTCACCACTGCCATAGCCTGAATTGTCTTAAATTTGGCATGAGGACTGTTTTTTACCTGCAAAAATTTCTGCAAGTCCTTGATAATATCCTCTAAACGGGTTTCTCTGCGCCAACGAAAAGCATCCCATTTGCTCTCATTAAATCCCTGTTGGATATTAATAAATTTATGGAAGTTCTTTTCATCTGCCAAACTCTGCTTAGATAAGTTCCAAAAATTAGTCGCAGCATCTAGCACAGGGCGCAAATAGGGACGATTATCGCCATTCCAGATATCGCTGAAGGAAGCAGTGACACCACCTGTGGTAGAAGAATACAGGGCATCTACTAGTTCGTTTTTATAAGTTACTACCTTACCCCTGGTGGAGGCGATCGCTTGGTCTGTTTTAGCAGCCGCTCCATTTAGCCCATAATAAACTTGGCAGTGAGTATCGGCACACAACTGATAGTTATCTGCGGCAAACCTGCGTAAATTTCTTAAAGCATAAGTCCGGGCGAGAATTGCTTGGGCTTCTAGCGCTGCTTTTGGTGCATCCGTTCCTATTTCGTAAGGCACAACCCCACGTAAATAAGTTTCTAAAGGGACTTGGTTAACTAAAGTGTATGTGCCGTAAGCATTTGGCTGCAAATTCATCTGTCCAGAATAAAGACGAGCATTTTCTGGCTTTTCGCTTTTATTCACCCGAATCAAGTTTTTATCAGTGCTGATTTCCAAATCATTTGGGCTATAGCGTTTACCATCCACCACCCAACTAACTTGTGGCAATTGTTTTAAAACTTTAGTATCAAGATATACTTTATCTTTGTTAGAAGTTTGGATGTTTTGCAATAGTAAGCGTCGCAATAAAGGAGTGCTATAAACATCTCGTTTAGCCCAAACCTGCCAGCGTTCTGGCTGAGCGATTTCCACTTCTATTCCCTGAGAACGCCATTTGTTAGCACTGTCTTCCGCAGTTTCAAAAGTACGGTATGTCCCTAAGACTACCATTTCTTCAACTGCTGGCTGGGGTAAAGCTTGCATAACTGTTTCCAGCTTTACAGGGTTCTTTGTCAGCAGGATTTGCTGCTTGTTGCCCGCTTGAAATTTTAGCTTTAAGCGATCGCCTTTTGTGGGTTCCAGTTGCAGTTTGGCTGTGGGTTGTGAACCAAATCGCTGCACAATCCCAATTTTCAGTCCTATATCCTGGATGTTACTCTCAGGACCTGATGCAGCAGTCAATCCCAATAGACAAAATGTTGTCAGCACAGTGTGGGAAAAACGCCAAAACAAAAATTTCATGGCTACCTGATAGCGTACCCCTATGGGGAAGCAAGCTACGCGCAGCATATCGAGCTTCTTTTGCCCCCTAATGCGGCGTTGGAGCTTATTTTCCAATTGCTTTGCAGTGCGGTCTTTTTGTCGCATGAGCGCTCCAATGATACCATTACCAGTTTTGCCCCAAATATACGTTGCAAAACGAAGTCATAACGACTATGATTTATTTAGAGACACAAAACAGAACTAGTTGGATAAACTCCTTATGGTTAGAGTCCAAGAAATTCCATTAAATCAGATAAAACGGCCATTGCCCCGTGCAAACGATCCAAATAAAGTGCAAGCCTTAATGGAATCGATTGCGGAGATTGGGCAGCAAGAACCTATTGATGTCCTAGAAGTAGATGGACAATATTATGGCTTTTCTGGTTGCCATCGGTATGAAGCTTGCCAGCGTTTAGGCAAAGAAACCGTTTTAGCCAGAGTTCGTAAAGCACCCCGTAGCGTTTTAAAGATGCACTTGGCATAGAGAATGAGATAGGGAGGCAGGGGAGGCAGGGGGAGAGATGGTGCAA